>NZ_JAYRVJ010000732.1:0-3987 GCF_041918635.1 Promineifilum sp. (SeqCode) | reverse complement strand
CTACCTCGACGTCATCGACCAGGTGCGCCGCCTCTATCGGAACGGCAAAGACCAGCTGATCATCGACCTGTCAGACCTGAAGTTCCTGTCCAGTTCCGGGCTGGTGGCGCTGCACAGCGCGGCGCTCATCATGCGCGGCGAAGAGCCGCCCGACCCGGAGTTGGGCTGGAGCGCTTTTCACGCCATCGCCTCTGACGTGGAACAGGGCTTCGAGACGTGCTGCAAGCTGGTCAACCCCCAGGGCCGCGTGAAAAAGGCGCTCGACATGACCGGCTTCAGCGCCTTCCTGGAGGTCTTCGACGACGTAGACGCCGCCATCCGCTCCTTTAACGCCATGGCCTGACGCGGCCACGTAGAGCCGCTCTGAATAATCTGCCAAATCTGCGAAATCTGCGGATTCTTTCACCAGGTGGGTGAGCCATGAACTTCGATGCCCCAACCCCCGAGATGCGGATGCTCCTGCGCACGCTCGATGAGTTCGTGCGCGAGGAGTTGATGCCGCTGGAGCGGCCCTTCCTCTACCACGACTTCGACGCCCTCCTGCCCGCACTAGACGACAAGCGCCGCCAGGCCAAACGCCTCGGCCTCTGGCTGCCGCAGATCCCGCAGGAGTACGGCGGCATGGGTCTATCCCTGTTCGAGCACGGGCTGGTCAGCGAGGTGCTGGGCCGCACGCCGCTCGGCCACTACGCCCTCAACTGCCAGGCCCCCGACGCCGGCAACATGGAGGTGCTCATCGAGCACGGCACGCCTGAGCAGAAGGAGCGCTTCCTGATGCCCCTGCTGGCCGGCGACGTGCGCAGTTGCTTCTCCATGACCGAGCCGGAGAACGCCGGCTCCAACCCGACCTGGCTCAGCACGACCGCCGTCCGCGACGGCGACGACTACGTCATCAACGGCCACAAGTGGTTCAGCACGGGCGGCGATGGGGCGGCCTTCGCCATCGTCATGGCCGTCACCGACCCGGCCGCGGCCAAGCACCGGCGGGCCAGCATGATCCTCGTGCCGGCCGACACGCCGGGCTTCGAGATCGTTGAGAACACATCGGTCATGGGCGAGCGTGGCGCGGGTTGGGCCAGCCACGCCGAAATCCGCTACAGCGATTGCCGCGTGCCCCAGACCAACCGGCTGGGCGCGGAGGGGATGGGCTTCGTCATCGCCCAGCAGCGCCTCGGGCCGGGGCGCATCCACCACTGCATGCGCTGGATCGGCATCTGCGAGCGGGCCTTCGACCTGATGTGCCGCCACGCCGCGCTGCGCGAGGTCGCGCCGGGCCGGCCGCTAGCCGAACTAGGGCCGGTGCAGACGTGGGTCGCCGAGAGCCGGGCGGAGATCGACGCGGCGCGGCTGCTCGTCCTGCAGACGGCCCACCAGATCGACCGCGAGGGAGCGCACGCGGCCCGCGACAGCATCTCGCTCATCAAGTTCCACGTGGCCGGCGTCTTGCAGGCCGTCCTCGACCGGGCCATCCAGGTTCACGGGGCGATGGGCATGACCGACGAGACGCCGCTGGCCTTCTGGTACCGTCACGAGCGGGCGGCGCGCATCTACGACGGGCCGGACGAGGTGCATAAGTGGTCGGTCGCCCGGCGCATCCTGGGGCGGTATGCGGCCTAGCGCTTGGCCGTGGCTGGTGCTCATCACGCTCGGCGCGTTCCTGATCCGGCTGCCCTATTGGGATGTGATCCCCGCCTCCTTCGATGAGGTCGAGCAGACGAGCTACGCCTACCTGATCGCCCAGGGGCAGATTCTCCCGCTCGTCGGCAACGACGCCTACGCCGGGCCGTTCTACTTCTATCTGGTGGCCGGGCTGCTGCGGCTGGGCGTCACCGACCCGATGGTCGGCCGGGCCGTCGTTCTGGCTGCCGGCGTGTTGACCGTCCCGGCGGTCTACGCCTGGGTGTACGTCCTCAGCAGCAGCTGGGTTCCCCACCCTTGGGGAGGGCGCTCTGTTCCCCTCCCACCGGGAGGGGCTAGGGGAGGGTCTGCCTACACCCTTGAACCCTCCCCTAACCCCTCCCATAGGGAGGGGGACCGGCTGGCCGGCCTGCTCGCCGCGCTGTTCGTGGCCCTCAACCCCTATCTCATCGTTGTCAACAGCCACCTCGGCGGCACGACGATGCTGATGCCTCTGTTGACGACGATGTTCCTGCTGGCCCTGACGCTGGCCGTCCGCCGCGACAGCCGCGGCTGGCTCGCCGTCGCGGGGCTGATGGGCGGCCTGGCTATCCAGTCCAACCTGATCGCCGGGCTGGCCGTGGCCGGCGGGTTGCTATGGTTCGCCTGGGAGAGCCGCCGGCTGGCCCACCTCGGCCGGCGGTGGCCGCTGTGGCCTATCGGCGCGGGCCTGATCGTCGTCGCCATTCTGAGTCCGGTGATTCTCTACAACCTGACCGCCGACTTCGGCTCGGCCGCCGCGCTGCAAGGGAAATCCTACCTGTGGGAGGACAACCCGACCGTCCAGACCACGCTCAACAACGTCCGGCGTCTCTCACTCCAGCTCGTGCGGCAGACGGGCGGCGTGTTGGCCGGCAACGAAGCGTTCGCCACGCTGCTCGGCTTCCCGCTGGTCTATCTGGCGCTGATGATCGCCGGGCTGGTCTATACCACTCGTCGCGTCTCCACCCAGCCGCTCTTCGTGATCGCGCCCTTCCTGCTGGTCATGCCCATCGTCAGCAGCCACTACGGCTTCGGCAGCATCGCCCGTTTCACCGCCCACCTCATCCCCGTCTGGGCGGCGGTCATCGCCTGTCTGTTGGCGGCGGGCATTGGCCACCTGCCGCGCCCCGGCGGCCGATGGCGGGGGCCGGCTCTGGTCGCGGCGGCGGCCCTGGCGCTGCTGCTGGTCATCTATCCGGTCGCGTCGCTGTTCCGCCACTACCGGGACGTGAACGCGGCCGGCGAAAGCGGCCGGGCGCTGCTGGAGCTGTCCCGCTACGCCGTCGCCCAGAACCAGGGCGAGCCGGTCTACATCAGCACCATCGAGGCGCTATCGTCGCTGCGGGGCGTGCCCTACGTGCCACACGCCGCCTTCCTGCTGAGCCACATCCACCACGAGTTTCTGCCCGCGCCTGAGATCATCGGCCGGCTGTTCGAGAATCCCGGCCCAGCCTTCTTCCTGCTCAGCGACGACGACGCCGGCCTGATCGCCGGGATGGTCCCGCTGGAGCGCGTCGCCCTCCCCGCCAACGACGAGGCCGCGCTGAGCCGCTACGGTCTCTACCGGCTGCCGCCGGGCGTCGCCCTGCCCAAGCCCGACTTCGTCCTGAGCGAAGCCGACGTTCCCGGCGGCCTCACGCCGGCCGTGACGCTGGGCGGCGGCGTGGAGCTATTGGGCTGCGCCGCGCCCGAGATCGCGCCGGCCGGCGACGCCCTGTCGCTCGACTGCTACTGGCGGGCGCTGGGCGAACTGCCGCCGGATCGCTACGTCGGCTTCCTGCATCTCATCGATCCCGCCACAGGCGGCCCGGCGGCCCAGGACGACCACGCCCTCGGCCGGGAGAGCTACCCGCTCAACGCCTGGCAGCCGGGCGAGGTTATCCGCGAGCGCTTCACGTTGGCGATTCCCCCCGACCTGCCGGCGGGCGACTACCCGCTGCGGCTGGGCGTCTACACCTGGCCGTCCCTGACCCGCCTGACCGTGCCGGGCAGCGCCGACAACGTGGTGGCGCTGCCGCCGGCGCGCATCGACCGTCCCGAATAGGCGCACAGGAGATTGTCCATGAATCCCATGCCCGACGACATCATCCCCGTTCGGCCCGATGAGCGGCTGGACGAAGCGCGGCTGGCCGATTACCTGGCCGGCCGGCTGCCCGGCAGTGAGGGGGCGCTGTCCGTCCGCCAGTTCGGCGGCGGGGCGGCCAACCTGACCTACCTGCTCGACTATGGGACGCACGAGTACGTCCTGCGCCGGCCGCCGCTCGGCCCGGTGGCCGCCTCGGCCCACGACATGGGGCGCGAGTACCGCGTGCTGTCCGTCCTCTGGCG
>NZ_JAYRVJ010000731.1:0-1982 GCF_041918635.1 Promineifilum sp. (SeqCode) | reverse complement strand
CTTCTACGAATCGCTCCATGCCGTAGCCGAAGCAGCCGTTCACTGGTTGGATATCTTGCCGTTCGCCCAGTTCTGTTCCCTCATGGGTATTGATGAACGGCAACTCGCATTTGTTACCATACCTTTCGAATAATGACTTAATTCTTCAAGGGTGAGGAAAGCCATGAAACCGATCCTAGTGACCTACGCCACCATGGCCGGCTCGACGGCCGAGGTGGCCCAGGCGGTGGCGGAAGAGATCGAGAAGAGCGGGCTGCCCGTCGAAGTACGGCCGGTCGATCAGGTGAACGACCTGGAGGCTTACGCGGCGGTCGTCGTCGGCGGGCCGATGATCATGGGCTGGCACCGCGCAGCGATGGGCTTCCTGAAGCGCAACCGGCAGGCATGGCAGCACGTCCCCCTGGCCGTGTTCGTTCTGGCCATCAGCCTGACGGAGACGGGCGAACGCGAGGTAGACGGCCTGCCCATCGTGGTGGACGAGACGCTCCCCAAAGCGCCGGCGACGCCCGGCCGGCTGAGCTTCCGCGAGCGGTACGCGCAACTGTCGCGTTACGTCGGGCCAATCCTGGCCGCGGCGCGTCCGGCCCGACCGGTCAGCGTGGGCGTGTTCGGCGGGCGGCTGGCCCTGGGCGGCCTGCCGTGGTGGGCCATGCTGTTCGTGGGCGTCATCATCCAGGCCCCGGCTGGCGACCGGCGCAATTGGGCGGCGATCCGGGCGTGGGCGGCCGGGCTGCCCGGGAAGATGGAAGAAGAATTCACCGATTTCGCAGATGTTATGCAGTAGAGGGAAGAGGAACACAGAGAGACACAGAGGAGAAGAGGATTATCTTCTCCGTGTCTCTCTGTGTTCCTCTTCTCAACTCTGGACGGCGTGAAATTTTCGGGCTACAACCGGGGGCATGAATGAGACGCCACCCGCGAGCGAAGACCGGCCGAGACCGACCGGCTCCGCCCGCGAGGTGGCGTTGCTGTTCCTGCGGCTGGGATTGACGGCCTTCGGCGGGCCGGCGGCCCACATCGCCCTGTTCCGCGACGAGGTGGTCACGCGCCGCCGCTGGGTGACGGACGCGGAGTTCCTCGATCTGCTGGCCGCGTCGAATCTCATCCCCGGCCCCAACTCGACCGAGATGGCCATCCACCTGGGCTACGTCCGCGCCGGCTGGCGGGGGCTGGTCGCCGGGGGGACGGCCTTCATCCTGCCTGCCTTCCTCATCGTGCTGGGCGTGGCCGCGCTCTACGCCCGCTATGGCGAGACGCCGGCCGTGCAAGGGCTGCTCTACGGCATCGAGCCCGTGGTCATCGCGGTCATCGCCCAGGCCATCTGGGGGCTGGGGCGGACGGCGGTGAAGGGATGGCTGCTGGCGCTGGTGGGCGCGGCGGCGTTCGGGTTGTACTTCCTGAACGTCCACGAGTTGCTGCTGCTGTTCGGCGGCGGGCTGCTGGTCATGCTGGCGCGCAACGGGCGGCGGCTGCTACTGGCAATGGCGTATGTAGGGGCAGGTTTCAAACCTGCCCCTACCGATTTGATGGAGGCCCTGTGGCGTGTAGGAGCGGGTTTCAAACCCGCCCCTACCATTGAGGCCGCGCCCGTCGCGTTGGTCACCCTCTTCCTGACCTTCCTCAAGATCGGCGCGGTGCTCTACGGCAGCGGCTACGTCCTGGTGGCCTTCCTGCAGACGGAGTTCGTCGAGCGGCTGGGCTGGATCGGCAGCGAGCAGCTGCTGGACGCCGTGGCCGTGGGCCAGTTCACGCCGGGGCCGGTCTTCACCACGGCGACCTTCATCGGCTACCTGGTGGCCGGCGCGCCGGGGGCGGTGCTGGCGACGGTCGGCATCTTCCTGCCGGGTTTCGTCTTCGTCGCCGTCACCAACCCCTTCATCCCGCGGCTGCGCCGGTCGCCCTGGCTGGCGGCGCTGCTGGATGGGGTGGTGGCCGCGTCGCTGGGGCTGATGGCCGCCGTGGCCGTGGAACTGGCCCGCGGG
>NZ_JAYRVJ010000730.1:0-2504 GCF_041918635.1 Promineifilum sp. (SeqCode) | reverse complement strand
CGCCACGTCGCCGCGGCCGATGCCTTCGCCGGTGAGGAGGAGGACTGTGGAGGGTGAAGGCAGCGCGTCGTGGGTTGTCATGGGCGAAGTATAGAGATGGCGCGGACGACCGTCAATCGGGCGCGCTCGCCCGGATGCCCATACCTGAACGGATCGACATCCGCACGTTGGACGGCTGTCCCTCAGCCAGCAGGTCGCGGAAGATGGACGGCCCGTGCAGAGGAGCGGCGTTGGGCCGAGAGGGGGTTGGCAAATCGCCCTATCGTCGCGCAATATCCCAGAATGGCCCGCTCAGCCCAATGGCGGCGAAGATGCCCGGTATCTCCTCCGGCCCCGGCCGGCGCGATTCGGGGGTCAGGCGGTTGGCATACCAGGCGACGGCCAGATGCCACAGTTGGCCGAGTGTCACCAGCCCGCCGCGCAATCGGCCGTGCGCCGCGCACCAGGCGTCGGCTGTCTCTTCCGACCGGAAGAGCAGCATCGTCGCTCAGGTAAAGATAATGTCGTCCCACCAGTGGGCGGCGGGTACGGCGAAGTGGGCCACGGCGGCGGCTGGGATGGGCCGGCCATCGCGCACCAGCAGGCGTAGCGGCTCGCCGGTGTGGGCGTCCTGGCTGTCAATGTCGGCGTCGGCGCGCAGCGCAGCGGCCACGCCGTAAGCGTCCCAGACGCAGTTGGCGTCATAGTCGACGCTGCCGGCCCGCACGCGGAAAAGAGTGGGCACGCCGGAAAAGGGTGGGGCCATGCGGATGCGGGCCGGGTTGCCCGGTTCGAGGACGAGCAGACGGCGTTCGCGCAGACGGGCGAACGCGGCCCGCACGTCAGCTTCCGCTACGTCCAGTTGGCGGGCCACGCCGGCCGCGTCGGGCAGCCGGCCGCTGGCGGCGACGGCCTCATAGATGGTCAGCTTGACGGTGGTATCAAAATCGGTCATGAAGAGAATGGCTACGGATTTGGACGGATGAAACGGATGGTAACGGTCAATCCATTGTTCATCCGTATTACCTGTCCAAATCCGCAGCCAATTCCTAGTAAGTCAGGTGCAACGCCCTTCAGCAAGCGCGTCGCACCTCAGCGGTTAGCGCGTCGGCCGCACTTCCACGGTCATGACGCCGGCGCGAACGTTTTCACTCCGGACGATGACGCGGGTATTGGTGTCCGGGTTCATCACGCCGGCGTTCGGCGTGTCCGGGTTCCAGTACTGGATGTTGTCGTTGAAGACCGGCACGGCCGGCTGGCTGCGATGGCGCGACGGCTCGCTGAGGTGGTGGATCAGGATTGAGTCGGTGCGTTGCCGGCCGAAAGGCGAGTCATACGACTGGACGCGCGGCCGCCACGGCACGCCGTCGGGCCGCCACATCGTCTTCGGATGGGCGTCGATGGGCAGGATCAGACCCTCGCCGGGATGCTCGCTGGTATTGTTGTCAAACTGCGAATTGTCCCAGTAGTTGATGAGCAGGCCGTCCTGGTACGGGAAGTGATCCACCCAGTTCTGCAGGTCCGGGTTGTCCAGATAGCCGAAGTGGTACGGCCCCTCGCGCAGGTTCTCGTCGAAGCCCCAGTACGTCCGCCACTCGGCCACGTAAGCATTGAAGTAGAACAAGCTTTGCGGCTCGCCGGTCTCGGCGTGGAAGCCGCCCTCGGCCGGGTCATACGTCCACAAGCCCGGATCGTCGCCCTCCGCCCCATCAACGGGCGAACCGGTGACGGCGATCTCGTCCACCATGAACCCAGGCTCGACAACGGCCCCGTCGGTCCAGTAGCGGAAGCCGAGCAGCGTCGGGCCGGTGTAGCCGGACAGGTCGGCCGTCAGTTCCACCCACTCGCCGCCGGAGGAGCCGGTGATGCCATGGCCGAAGTTCTGGCCGTTGGGATCGGTGTCGGTGGAGAGGTTAGTCGCCAGCGGCGTCCAGGTCGCGCCGCCGTCGTCGGAGGCGACGACGTAGGCATAGTCCCAGTCAAGCTCGATCTCGTAGCGCACCTGGGCGGTCAGCGTGGCGTTGGCCGGCAGGTCGAACTCGCGGTACATGACGTTGTCCAGGTTGTCGCCCGCGCCGCTGTAGTAGAACTGCTCTCCGGCGTAGGGCGGGCCTAGCTCGATAACGATTTCCTTATCCGGCAGAAGGACGAACAGGCCCTGGGCGTGGTCGCCGGCGAACTCGGCCGGGTTCAGCCGGTGCGTGGAGCGCACGCCGGCCTCGGCCACGTCGTAGTCGAGCCAGCCCATCTGGAATTTCTCCCAGTTGCCCAGGTGTCCCGGCTCGTTGCCGATGGTGTTGGTTCCGTCATCGAGCCAGGAGCCGCTAGACATGAGCGTCCAGAAGCCGGTGGAGTTCTCGCCGCCGGCCGTGTCATACAGGTCAGGCAGGCCCAGGTCGTGGCCGAACTCGTGGGCGAAGACACCCACGCCGCCGTTCTCCGGCTCGATGGTGTAGTCGCCGATCCAGTAGTCGGAGCCGCCGATGCGGATGCCGCCGGCCGGGTTGAAGTCCGGGCCGTCGCTG
>NZ_JAYRVJ010000729.1:0-3666 GCF_041918635.1 Promineifilum sp. (SeqCode) | reverse complement strand
GGGGGGGGGGGGGGCTTTTGGTTTCGGCGTGCCCCCCCCCCACTTATACCCCCCAATTGGGGGGCCACCCCCCGGCCCCGGCGCCCCCCCCCCCCCCCCGGGGGGGGGGGCGGGGGGCGGCCTCAGCAGTGGCCCCAACGTCAAGCTCATGTTCCCCATGATCGGCGCGCCCGGCGAAGTGCGCGCGGCCAAGGCCATGCTGGATGAGGCGAGGGGCGAACTACGCGCCGCGGGCCTGGCCTTTGACGAGCGGATGGAAGTCGGCATCATGATCGAAGTCCCCTCGGCCGTGGCCGTAGCCGACCAACTGGCGCGCGAGGTGGACTTTTTCAGCATCGGCACCAACGACCTGACCCAATACGTCATGGCCGCCGACCGGGGCAACGCCCGCGTGGCCGCGCTGGCGAACCCCTTCCAGCCGGCAGTGCTGCGCCTGGTGCGGCAGGCCGTCGACGCCGCCCACGCCGCCGGCATCTGGATCGGCATGTGTGGGGAGTTGGCCGGCAACCCGCTGGCTACGCCCGTTCTGCTAGGGCTGGGGCTGGACGAGTTGAGCATGAGCGCGCCGGCCATCCCGGCCGTCAAGGAGGCGGTGCGGCGGCTGAGCCTGGAGGACGCGCGCCACATCGCCGCCGAGGCGCTCGCCGCCGACTCAGTCGAGGACGTGTTGCGCTACCTGAAGGGGCTATAGGGGTTTTACAGGCGCATGGATCTTAGCCCCCTACAGTATGTCCTCGTCGCGCTGGCCGCCGTTGGCGCCGGCGCGGTCAATGCGCTGGCCGGCGGCGGCACGCTCATCACCTTCCCGACGCTGACGGCCATCGGCGTGCCGGCCATTGCCGCCAACGTCACCAACACCGTCGCCCTCAGCCCCGGCTATCTGGGGGCAACACTGGCCCAGGGCCAGGAGATTCGCGCCCAGCGGCGGCGCTTGTGGTATTTACTGCCGGCGGCGGCGCTGGGCGGGCTGGCCGGGGGGCTGCTGCTGCTGAACACCGAGGAGCGCCTCTTCCGCCAATTAGTGCCCTTCCTTATCCTGCTGGCCTCGCTGCTGCTGGCCGTTCAGGAGCCGCTGCGCCGCTGGCTGGTCAGTCGCGCCGACGCTGGCGCGGGCAGACAACTAAGCGAGCAGTGGGCCGCCGTGCCCATCTTCTTCGCCGCCATCTATGGCGGCTACTTCGGAGCCGGGCTGAGCGTCATCATCCTGGCCGTGCTGGCGCTGGTGCTCGACGACTCCCTGACGCGGCTGAACGCGCTGAAGCAGGCGGTGGCCTTTGTCACCAATCTGACGGCGGCGGCGCTCTTCCTCTTTTCCGGCCAGGTACTCTGGACGGTCGCGGCGGTAATGGCCGTTGGGGCGCTGATCGGCGGGGCGATTGGCGGCCGGCTGGCCGGGCGCATTCAGCCGGCGACGTTGCGGCGGGTGGTGGTGGTGATCGGGGTAGCGGTCTCGATCATCTACTTCATACGGGGCTAAAGGTCAGCTGCAAACGACCCGATCTATCCCCGCTCCCTCGCCCCCCTGCTTCCCCGCTTGGCACACAGGATAAGCATCCTGTGCTACGCTCCCCGTGCCACGCCCCGCGTGCCACGCCCCGTTATACCCCTAGCTATGCCCCTGGCACATTGTGGGCGCGTGCTCGCCATGTTATCGTGAACCTAGAATTGAAAGACCTGAGAGGTGGGCAGCCGCAGGTTTTGTTCCTGTTAGAGTCCCATAGCCGCCCATCTGTCAGGTCTGTGAAATCAGGAGTAGCGGTGAACAAGAAAACGTTGAACAACAAAGAAGTTAAAACCAAGGTTAAAGAGTTAGAGGGCGCGGTGCTCGACCAACTGGAAGAGGCCGCCGGCGAGGATATTTCCACGCTAGACAACGAATATGAGCGCGTGCTCGACGCGCTGCAAGAGCGCCACGGCCTCACGCGCCAGGCCGCCCAGGAGCATATCGCCGGTTTGCTAGAAGGCATCGAGTCGTTGAACACTTCGGTGGAGGACATCGCCGCCGAGACGGCTCTACTACCCGGCGGCAAGCGCCGAGGACGTGGAGGACTGCTGGCGCTGTTGCTGGCCGCCGTTGTACTGGTAATCGTATTGCGGTTCCGCCGGACGCTGTAGGGTACAACAGCCCGCCAGTCAGCGTGCCGGCGCTACCAGGGGACAGCAAGAAAAATGAGGATGAATGTACTCCAGTCCCAGACCGGCGCCGGCCCCCTGATGCTCCGGCAGTCGGAACGGACGACCCCCGTGCCCGTCCGCGATGTGCGCCTCAATGATATCGTCATCATCGACGAGGAGAAGGTCGTCGTCTGCCGGCCGGCGCGCGACGGCGAGCCGATGCGGGGCTCTCGTTCGCCTATCTCCCTGTGCCGCCACGAGGACCCGGCAACGCCCGGCGCGGAGCGAATCATGGATGGCTGGCAACTCAATTCGGCGGGCGACGTGGTGATGCTTCTGGTGGTCTGACGGCCCTGTACCGCCATTTGTACAGGCGACTGTATCCACTGCATATGGTATCCCCGTCGCGCTCCTTCTATAGTGTAGTCAGTAGCACGGGCCAACGCGGATCGAACTGGTAGTGAAGTCCACCAGCCGCTAGGCAAGCGATCAGGAGAAGGAACGGAGACAGTCACCAGAGATCGGATTTACCTGATAAATCCGGTTCCCTATGAAGGAGATTGCCTATGAATGACGATATATTGTCTGGCATGTGGAAGCAACTGAAAGGTCAGGTCAAGCAGCAGTGGGGCAAACTGACCGATGACGATCTAGAGTTCATCGGCGGCAAGCGCGACGAGTTGGTTGGCCGCGTTCAGGAGCGCTATGGTTGGGAACGTGAACAGGCTGAGATGGAAGTCGAAAACTTCCTGAAGAGCTCTGAGCACAGTCAGTAGAATTACACACTTTTGACCCGCTACACACAGACCCTTCCCCGATGACGGGGAAGGGTTTGCCTTGTCCGGTCAATGAGGTTTTTCGCTATTTGCGTTGTTAGTCAGGGTAGCCGAGCAGAGTAGAAGGATAGTCATGCCACCATTCAATGACCCATCGGCGGGCCGCCGCACCGCCCCCCCAAACCATTCGTCCGTGGATAGCATTGCTATCCGCACCCACGAACTCACCAAGCGTTTCGACGACGAGGTGGCTGTCGACCAGGTTACGATGACCATCCCGCGCGGCTCTATTTTTGGCTTTATCGGCCCCAGCGGTTGCGGCAAGACGACCACCATGCGCCTTCTGCTGGGCATCTATCAGGCCACGGGCGGTGTTGTCGAGGTATTGGGCCGCTCGCCCGACGCATTCACGACGGCCGACCGCCAGCGCATCGGCTACATGCCGCAGATCTTCGTCATGTACCCCGATCTGACCATCTGGGAGAATCTCAACTTCGCCGCTTCGCTCTATGGCGTACCCCTGCGGCGCTACCAGCGGTTTCAGGAACTGCTGGACTTGGTGGAGTTGACCGGACACGCTGGCAAGCGCGCCCGTGACATTTCCGGTGGCATGCGGCAGCGTCTCAGCCTGGCCGCCGCGCTCGTCCACAATCCCGAACTGCTCTTCCTGGATGAACCCACAGCGGGCATCGACCCTGTGTTGCGCAACAAGTTCTGGGAGCACTTCCACAACTTGAAAAGCCAGGGGCGCACGCTATTCGTCACGACCCAATAT
>NZ_JAYRVJ010000728.1:0-2612 GCF_041918635.1 Promineifilum sp. (SeqCode) | reverse complement strand
GGCCGAGCCAGCCACGTCGGTACGGGCGCTGAGCATCTCGCCGGCGCTGGTCGCTTCCAGATCGCCGTGGAATTGCTTGTCGATGGTCAACCGGCCCAGGCCGAGATCGTCGGCCGCCGGTTGGGGGGTGAGCTTGACGTCAAACGTGCCGCGGGCGTGGTGAATCATCCGGCTAGTGTAGCGTTGTAGGGCAATTTGCCAAATCGCCCCACCCCAGGCTTACAGACTGCGCTACAGCGCGATCAGTATCACCGCCCCCAGCGCCAGCCCCACCCCCACGCTTTGGCGCGGCGACAGCCGTTCGCCCAGGACGGCGCGGGCCAGCACAACCGTCGCCGCCGGATAGAGCGCGCCCAGCACCGCGGCCACGTCCAGCCGCCCCGTGGCCGCTGACAGGGCAAAGAAGGCGTTACCCGCCGTGTCCCCCAGGCCAGCCAGGGCGGCGAGGGGGAAGGGGAAGAGAGTGGTTAGTGGGTCAGTGGTCAGTAGGTCAGTATTCAGTACAGAGTGCGCATCCTCAGATGCGCGCTCGGCGTCGGCGGGCCCGGTCGCATGGGGGGACGCGGCCTCTATACGTCCCGCATCTGAGGATGCGGACTCTGACCTGCCACCTGCCACTTGCCACCTGCCACCACTCGCTTGCTCCCCTGCTCCCCCGCGCCCCCGCTCCCCTGCTCCCTGTACAAACACCACAACCGCCAGCATCGCCACACTCGCCACCCGCGCCGCCACCAGCGGCCAGACGAACCCCGCCCCGTCGCCCAGCCGGCCGATGATCGCCAGGAACGTCCCGAAACCCACCCCGGCCAGCAGCGGCAAGACAGCGTCGCGGGGCCGGAAGTCGCCCGCCTCGTCGGGGCGGGAGATGACCCAGATCGCCAGCAACGCCAGCGCGAAGCCGCCCATCTGGGCCGCGCCGGGCAGCCCCTCGACGACCAGGCCAACCAGGAGAGGGATGCCGCCGGACGCCACGGCCGTCAGCGGCGCGGCCACGCCCATCTTGCCACGCGCCAGGCTGAGGTAGAGCAACAGCAGCCCCAGCCCGCCGGCCAGCCCGGCCAGCGCACCCCACAGGACGTCCGTCGCGGCCGGCCGCGACTCGCGAAGCAGGAGACCGAGGGCAACCAACGCCGCTCCGCCCACCAGTTGCGAGACCAGGACAACGCGCACGGCTGCCGCGCGCCGGCTGGCCAGCCCGCCGGCGAAGTCGCCCGCGCCCCACGACAGCGCCGCGGCCAGGCCGCTGAGGATGCTGATGAATTGCACGCGGCGAAGCGTAGCACGCGCCAGACTCACCGCCAAGCCCACCGGCGAGTTTGTAGGGCGATTTGGCAAATCGCCCCACCGCGCTACGGCCCCTCTACCTCCGGCGTCGCCGTCTCGGTTGGCTCCTCAGTCGGCTCATCGGTCGGGGTCTCCGTCGGCTCGTCAGTCGGCGTCTCCGTCGGCTCGTCGGTCGGCGTCTCCGTCGGCTCATCGGTCGGCGTTTCCGTCGGCTCGTCGGTGGGCGTTTCCGTCGGTTCGTCGGTCGGGGTCTCGGTCGGCTCGTCGGTCGGCGTCTCCGTCGGCTCGTCAGTCGCCGTCGCGGTCGGCCGCAGCGTGGGCGTCGCCGTTGGCCGGGCGGTGGCGGTCGTGGTCGGCCGGACGGTGGCCGTGGTCGTCGGTCGCACCGTGGGCCTGGCCGGCGTCTCGGTCGGCGTCGCTTCCCGCGTCGGCGTGCTTGTGCGCGAGCCCAGGGTAGGCGTGGTCGTGAGGCTCAGGCGCGGCGGCGTGGACGTAGCGGTGGTGCGCCCGGGCGTAGGCGTGCGCATCACGCCGCGCGTCGCCGTGCTGCGCGGCGTGGGCAGCGCGGCCAGCAGACCGGTGCTCCCGGTCACTTCCACGAAATCCTTGTCGATCCAGCCCGTCCGCCCATCGGGCAGCCTGACCCGATACCATTCGGTCGGCACACGGTCAATGCCGATCAGGACTAGCTCCATACCATCGGGCACGCGCTCGACGACGGCGGCCGACGTGCTGGGGCCGCTGCGGATGATGCGCTCGCCCTGCACGCGCCCGATCGGCTCCTCCTCATCGCGGGTAGGCGTGACCACGTCGCCCTCGGTCGAGACGATCGCAATAGACGCCTCGCCTTCGTCGCCCACCACCGTCACCTGCCGATACGAAATCCAGGCCTTTTCCCGGCTATTGGGAACCTGGACGTAGTACCATTCGCCCTTCTCGTCCTGGCCCAGGATGTCTGCCTCCTGGCCATCGTCCAACAGGTATTGGTTGCCGCCGCCGTCGCGTAGATAGGGCGCGTCGGTGGATGGCCCGGTGCGCAGGAAGCCGCCGCTGGGATTGGCGCGCACCCTCGGCCCAGTCGCCACCTGCGTGCTCCCGGCCTCCGGCGTCGGCGGGATGGTGGCGGCGATCATGACCAGTTCTGGGCCGGCATTCAGGCTGGCCGATTCGGCGGCGACCCAGGCTGTCGCGCCATCGGTCAGGCGCACGTTATACCATTCGCCGGTCGGGTTCTGGCCCAACACTTCCAGCTCTTCGTCGCCGTCGAGAGCGCCTACCTCCTCGTACACCGTCCCCGGCCCGCTGTAGAGGAGCGTGCCCTCAGGCGC
>NZ_JAYRVJ010000727.1:0-2902 GCF_041918635.1 Promineifilum sp. (SeqCode) | reverse complement strand
CTGGGCAGCGGCAAGTCCCACAGCAGGTAGAGCGATTCCAGGTCGGTGACGCCCTCGGGGATCTCGCGGGTGCGGCCGGCGACGGCCGTGCGCAACGCCTCGACGCGGGCGGTCAGCACCGACACGGCCAGATCGGGCAGGTCGGGCCGCGACAGCGTGCGGGGCAGCGACGCGGTCAGGGCGTTGAGTTGCGCTTTCTGCTCCGGGTGGAGGGCGACGTAGACGTTTTGCCGGGCCACCTGGCGGCGCGGCCGGCCGCGGCGGGGCTTGTCGCGCAGCAGGTCCTTCAGGGTGCTGACCTTCTGCTCGTCGGCCTTGTCTTTCGGCCGCTCTTTGGGCTTGTCGGCTTTCATAAGTCTCGTTACGAGCGAATAAGAGGCTCACGCAAAGACGCAAAGAAGCAAAGAACGCCAAAAGTGTTCTTTCTTTGCGTCCTTTGGTTCTTTGCGCTCTTTGCGCGAGCCTCTTCCCCCTCATCCATTATTCGTCACTCCGCCTGGCGGTAGCCGCTGTGGGTCTCCAGGAACTTGGTCACGTACGCTTCGTCGATCTGCGCGCCGCCGTGGATGAGGAGTTCCAGGCAGAGGTGGAGGCACAGCAGGCAGATGGAGCGCGGGTAGCCGCGGGTCTCGCGCCAGATGGGCAGGATGCTATCGGGCAGGAAGAGGGGCGGCATGCGACCGTCGCGGCCGGCGGCCAGCAGACGATACTCGATGAGCGCGGCCGTGTCGTCAGGGGCCAATGGGTCGAGCGAGGAACGGGTGGCGACGCGGTCGTTGAAGTCCCGCGACTGGCGCAGGTTGATGTCCAGTTCGGGCCGGCCAAGCAGGATGACCTGGTACGCCTTGTTGCCGCGCGGGTCGCGGAAGTTGAGCAGGCGGCGCAGCTCCTTGAATTGCTCCGGTTCCAGCTCGTGGGCCTCGTCGATGATAACCAGGGGCAGCACGCCGCGGGCGGTGGTATCGGTCAGGAAGTCGCGCAACTCGTTCAACTGGTCTTCGGTGGCGCGGCGGGTGCGGACGCCAAACTCGGCGGCGATGCGGCGCAGCAGCAGCAGGCCGCTCTTCTTGGGCGGCTCGTCCACGCGCGCGGCGACGAAGTCGGGGCGGCGGTCGTAGCGGCTGTGGAACCAGGAGGCCAGGGTCGTCTTGCCCGTGCCCACCTCGCCGACGACGACGGAAGCCCCCTGCCCCGTCTCGACCATGTAGCTGACTTTGGCCAGAGCGCGGCGCGTTTCGGTGGACAGATACATGAAGCGCGGGTCGGCCTCGATGGTGAACGGGGCGACGACGACGCCCAGCCGCTCCCAGTCGGGTTTGTAGCGGCTCAGATCGGTATCTAACAGGTTCTCAACCATACCCTCTCCCGAAGAAGGAATCATCCGCAGATTACGCAGATTTCGCAGATTTTAACCCCTTCCCGGATCGCTCACCGATGGAACGCTTTACACACTCTCTTGTGGGACAGGGCGCTTACATAGAAGTATATCGCAAGGGAATCGGTTTGTACAGGGCTTGGCGCGCCGAATTGGGGGCTATTCACAAGTACAAGAGCGAATTAGCCAATCTATAGCATATAGATCATCTTGACACGCCATCAATCGGCTATTATACTGTGAATTGTCGGCTATTATATCATGAATCGCTCACCAAGTGAGCAGGGGATGACTATAGCCGGGCAAGAAGTAAGGGCGATTGCCAAAGACCGCCATCTGAGGCAGCGCCGGGCGCACTGTTTGGCGACAGGATGTGCCCTATGAACAATAGTCGGCCCGCACAGACCTGACAGGTCTTCTGAGACCTGTCAGGTCTGAGAGCGTACCGGCAACAAAAAAGTGGCCCCGCGCGGTCAACGCGGGGCCACCAGTATAAGCGACAGGCCTCCTTCCTGCTCGTCGGCGCCGCCAACGCCGTGAGCCGAAGCTCGAAGCAGCGCCCCTTTAGTGGGGAGGGGGATTTTGTGTCCCCAAAGGAAGCCTACTCTATCCAGGTATGAGCATACCATATTGGGCGTGGTGTGTCAACGATAGGGGCCAGGTTCCAGGGGCTAGGGGCCAGGGAAGAACGTTTCTTCTCAAGCCTCAGTCCCTGGCCCCTGGTCCCTAACCTCTAGCACCTAGCCTTGCTCCTCCCTGGGCCGAGGCAATCGACGCATTGATGACGCAGGCAGCGCCTGCGGATGGCCGTGCTTTGCCTGATCGCGGCGCGATCAGCCCGGCTGTCCAGGCGGCCCAGGAACGGTTGTGGGAGATTCGTCGCCAGCTAGGTGTGGGGGCGAGTGGCGCGCGGCCGGAGAGGGGAGAGCAGGGGAGCGGGGGGGCGGGGGGGCAGGGGAGCAGGGGGGCGCGGAGTCGGCAGCCTCAGATGCGGGCGGGCGACAGGTGCAACCCACCTCAGAAGGTGGATTGCACCGAGGCGGCAGGTGGCCGTGGGGCCGCACCGCAACTGGCCGATCTGCTGGCGGCGTTTGGGAATGGCTCGACGCTGGGCTTCCATTCGGAGACGCTGACCGACCACCTGCGGGAGGTGGCGCGGCGACAACGGACGAACGGCGAACGACAAGCGACGAGCGACCAGCCGCAGCCATCTGCCATTCGCCACTCGTCCGCATCTGAGGATGCGGACTCTGCCTTCCCCTGCTCCCCCGCCATCCTGCCCCCCTGCCCCCCCGCCCCCCCGCTCCCCTGCGCTTCCGTCAAAATCTACCCCGACATCGCCCTCGGCATGCTGCGTGAAAAGAAGACGGCCGCCGGGCGGCTGTGGCTGCTGCTGCGCCACGCCGACGCGGCCGGACGGGGCTGGCTGGAGGAACGCGAGGCGGCCGACCTGCTGACGGGCGACGGCTCGCCGCTGCGCCTGTGCGGCCGGCGGCAGCTGGCGAACCTGCTGGACGCGGGCGAGGG
>NZ_JAYRVJ010000726.1:0-1761 GCF_041918635.1 Promineifilum sp. (SeqCode) | reverse complement strand
TTGTTGACATAACTGGCGAAGGCGGGCGTGTTGTTGGCCGCGCCGGGCGTGGGCGGGTCGAAGTAAGCCCAGCCGCCGCCGGACGCGCGACCGTAAGAGAGGTCGGGCTTCTGCGCGGCCAGGGTGACGCTGTCCACCAGACCGCCGTTGGGGGCCAGCAGTTCGATCACGCCGCCGTCCATGTCCAGTTCGAACGGCGTGTGCAGGCCGCTGCCGATCTCGTCGTACCAGACGAGGACGCGGCCGCCGGCCGGGATGGTGGAGCCGGCCCCGCTGGGCAGGGTGTAACGGTCGGGCGTAGCGCGGCCGTCGCGCAAGGACGATAGCGTATAACCGGTCAGGTTGATGGCCGCGCCGGTGGTGTTATGCAGTTCGATCCAGGAGGAGTAGTTGGTGTAGGTGGGGTCGATGTTGGTGGAGGCGTTGCCGACGAGGACTTCACTGATGGCGACCGGCGGCCCCTCGGCCGCGCCTGGTCTGACGAACAGGGCGAGGATGGTCAACAAGAAAAGGATGCCCGGGAGACGATGACGCGACATGGCTCTTGCTCCATTACGTTAACAGGGAGAAACGCACCACGATAGTAGGCGGTAAGGCACAGTCCGCCGACTATAGTAGGTGATATTACCCTAGTATAAGGAGCAAGCTTACGGCTTATATTACGAAGGCTGAGACTAAGAGGCTCACGCAAAGAACGTAAAGTTCCCTAAGAACGCCAAGAAAGGAATTCTCCTTAGCGCTCTTGGCGAACTTTGCGTTCTTTGCATGAGCCGTTAGCTTCGCGCTATCTACGCTTTACCAATCCGGTATCGCCGCATCGCGGGAGGCATCCAGCACGAACACCTCGCCGCCGCCGGCCGGGACGCGGAAGATGCCGCCGCTCATCGAGCTGCTGAAGACGATGAACCGGCCGTCGGGCGACCAGGCCGGGTAATTCGCCTCGCTCACCACGTGCGTCGGCGTCCCGCCGGCGACCGGGATGGTGAACAGCCCGCTCTGGCCGCCGATCAAGCCGGCAAAGACCAGCGTCTTGCCGTCGGGTGACCAATCGGGGTCGTGCTCGTGCCCTTCGGGGCCGGTCAGATAGCGCAGGCCGCTGCCGTCGGCGTTGATGATAGCCAGGTCGTTCGTCTCATCTTCCTCGCCCACCTGACGCCGCAGGTTGAAGGCGATCTGCTGGCCATCCGGCGACCAGGCCGGCGAACCCATCTCGCCCGTCAGGCCGGGCGTCAGATTGCCCATCCCGCTGCCGTCGAGGTTCATGACGTAGAGGCCGTAGCGGGAGTTATCCCACGTCCGGCCGATGAAGGCGATCTTCGTCCCATTCCAGGTGGGGTACAGCGCCTCCATGCGGTTGGGGACGGGATTGAACACCACCTTGACGTTGCCGCCGTTAGCGTCCATAACCATCACCGCCGTCCCCGTCAACGTGGTGCGGCTGAAGAGAATGCGCCGGTGATCGGGCGACCAGGTGGGCCACCAATCCGAGAAGCCCGTCCCGCTGGAGAGCTGGGTCTTGCCCGTTCCATCGGGGCGGATGGAGTACAGATAGGCGTCGCTTTCGACCGACTCTGTGTAGACGATGCGCTGCGCGGGCAGCGCCGGGCCGGCCCGCGAGATGATGGGCAGGGAGGCGAAGTGCGTGGGCTTCTCCCCGCCGGTGAAGGCGAAGACCATCCCCGCCAGGTAAAAGTTCTGGAAGTTGCGGGCGGAGGCGCTGACCAGTATGGTATTGCCCTGAATAGCGAGGGGCACACCGGC
>NZ_JAYRVJ010000725.1:0-7417 GCF_041918635.1 Promineifilum sp. (SeqCode) | reverse complement strand
TGACCGCCTACCACGGCTTCATCCTGCGCACCGGCGGCCAGGACTCGGCCAACACCCTGCTGCGCGACGCGCTGGGCCAGCAGGTGGTGTCGGGGCGCATGGACGTGGATCGTCAGGGGTATCGCCCGGTCATCGTCTTCATCAACGGCGCGTATTGGGGCATTTACAGCCTGCGCGAGGACAAGGACGCGGCCTACGTCACCGGCGCCTACGGCCTGGCCCTGAACGAGTTCGACCTGCTGGAGGATCGGGCCGTGGTCGTCAACGGCTCGGCCGACGCCTGGAATGCACTCTACAACTACCTGAAGGCCAACGACCCGGCTAGGCCCGAGGTCTACGCCTACCTGAAGACGCAGATCGACATCGACGAGTTCATCAACTATCAGATTCTCGAAATCTACGCCGACAACATCGACTGGCCGCACAACAACAACCACTACTGGCGGGCGACGGACGGCGGGCGGTGGCGGTGGATCGTCTACGACCTGGACGCCAGCTTCGGCCGCGCCACCAAGGGGTACCTCAACAACACCTTCAAGTTCGCCGCCGCGACCAGCGGCAAGCGCGCCTACAACGCCTTCATCCTGCGCCGGTTGATGCTCAACCCGGAGTTCAAGGCAGAGTTCGGCCAGCGGTTCGCGGCGCACATGAACACGACCTACCAGCCGGCGCGGGTTGTGGCGCTCATCAACAGCATGGCCGCGGCCATCGCGCCGCAGATATCGGCCCACATTGCCCGTTGGCAGCAGCCCAAGTCGGTGACCTACTGGCAGTCGGAGATCGGCCGGCTGCGCACCTTCGCCCAGTTGCGCCCCGGCTACATGTGGGGCTATCTGAACAGCTTCCTCAAGTCCCCCGGCCTGACCACGCTGACCATCCACCACAACCCGGCGCAGGGGCGCGTGACAGTGGCCGGGGTGGACGCGCCGGCCCACTATGAGGGGGCGCACTTCCGCACGCTGCCGGTGCAGTTGTCGGCCGAGCCGCTGCCCGGCTACGTCTTTGTCGAATGGGCCGAGACGGGCGAGACAGACCCGACGCCGGCTGTCGTGCTGTCTGGGCCGGCGACGTGGACGGCCGTGTTTGCATCGGGGGACTAGGGGTTAGGGGCCAGGGACTAGGGAAGAGCGCTCTTCCCTAGTCCCTGGCCCCTAGTCCCTAGCCCCTATCAGGAGGGTTACTAACAATGAACCGACGCCACTTCGCCCTGCTCATCCTGTTTCTCGCGCTGCTGGTCGCGGGGCGGGCGCGGGCGGCCGCCCCGCCCATCGTCATCAACGAAGTGCTGGCCGGCAACGCCAGCACCAACCTCGACCCGCAGTACACCAACTACAGCCCGTGGGTGGAACTGTACAACGCCGGGGCGACAGCCGTCAGCCTGGCCGGCTACACCCTGTCGGCCAACGCCGCTAACCCGGCCGGCTACGCCCTGCCGGCCGGCGCGAGCGTCCCCGCCGGCGGCCGGCTGCTCATCTGGTACGATGAACTGGCGACCGGCCTGCACACCCCCTACGAGCTGGACATGCGCGGCGACACGGTGGCCCTGTTCATGCCCGATGGTACGCTGGTGGACTCGCTGACCTTCGGCGCGCAACTGGTGGATGCTTCCTATGGCCGTTCGCCCGACGGCGCGGCGACCTGGGCCACCTTCGACACCCCCACGCCCGGCGCGGCCAACGGCGCGGGGCTGGCCGCGCCCACCGCCGCCGCCCGGCCGACCTTTAGCCCGCCCGGCGGCATCTACGCCGCCGGCCAGTCGGTGGCGATCAGCGCCGCCGACCCCGGCGCGGTCATCCGCTACACCACCGACGGCAGCAAGCCGACCGCCGCCTCGCCCCTCTATAGCGCGCCCATCGCCGTCAACGTGCCGACGGTCATCCGCGCCCGCGCCTTCGTCCCCGGCCTGCTCAGCAGCCAGCCGGCCACGGCCACCTACCTGATCGGCGTGGATACCGACCTGGCCGTCGTCTCGCTGGCGACCGACCCGGCCCACCTGTTCGACGCGCGGATAGGCATCTACGTCGTCGGCAAGAACGGCGCGAAGGGGCGCTGCGGCCCCAAGGCGAACTGGAACCAGCCGTGGGAGCGGCCGGTCAGCATGGAACTGTACGAGCCGGGCGGCGCGCCCGCCTTCCAGCAGAACGCGGGCTTCGAGATTCAAGGGGACTGCACCCGCGCCCAGCCGCAGAAGTCGCTGGAGATCAAGACCCGCCGGCGCTACGGCGACAACGACATCGACTACGCCGTCTTCCCCGGCAACTCGCTGAACGAGTACAAGCGGCTGGTGCTGCGCGCCGGCGGCAACCACAACGCCTATCTGAGCATGTTCCGCGAGCCGCTGGCCCACGAACTGAACTGGGCGACGATGGATCTCGACCAGCAGCAGTACCGGCCGACGGCCGTCTTCATCAACGGCGTCTACTGGGGCATCCACAACCTGCGCGACAAGGCGGACGAGGCGCTGGTGGAGCAGAACTACGGGCTGGACGAGGACACCGACTTCGACATGTTGCGCGCCGAGGGCAAGCAGGAGGAGATCGACGCCGGCAACGCCGTCGCCTGGCAGGCGTTCTTCGCCGACCTGCAACGGGACTTGAGTGTCCAGGCCAACTTCGACGCCGTGGCCGCCCAGATGGACGTGGACGAGTTCATGGATCTCTCCATCGCCCACACCTATACCGGCAACCTGGCCGGCGGCGAGTTCCGCTACTGGCGGGCCTATGCGCCGGGGAGCGTCTGGCGCTGGATCTTCGCCGATCTGGACAACGCCTTCCAGACGCAGCAGATCAAGCAGGACACACTGAAGGCGGCGCTGAAGAAGAACGACTACGCCATCCAACCGCTGCGGCAGTTGCTCAGCAACCCGACCTTCCGCGGCCAGTTCGTCCAGCGCGCGGCCAGCCACCTGAACATCACCTATGCCCCGGCCCGCGTCACCACCTTCATCGACGCCATGCGCGGCGAGATCGCCGGGGAGATGCCCGACCACATCGCCCGCTGGAAGAAGCCCAAGAGCATGACCGCCTGGGAGGCGGAGGTCAACAAGATGCGCCAGTTCGCTGCCCAGCGGCCGGGCAACATGCGCAAGCACCTCGACGCCTACGCTGGCTCGCCGGGCATGGCCGACCTGACCATCCAGGTCGTCGAGAGCGGGCAGGTGAGCGTGGCCGGCGTGGCGCCGTTCGGCTACCCGTTCAGCGGCCCCTACTACCGGGGCATCCCCGTCGAACTGGCGGCGCGGCCGGCGTTCGGCTTCCGCTTCGCGGCCTGGCAGGAGACGGGCGAGACCGACCCGACGATCCGCGTGACCCTAAACGGGCCGCTAACGCGCACGGCCGTCTTCGAGGCCGTCCCCCCGCCCCAACTGGTCATCAACGAGATCCACTACAACCCGGCCGACGCCCAGGGGCTTGACGCGACGTATGAGTTTGTCGAGGTGGTCAACACGGGCGCGGAAGCGGTCGCGCTGGCGGGCTTCGCCATCGCCGACGGCATCAGCCACACCTTCCCGGCCGGCGCGGCCATTGCCCCCGGCGAGATCATCGTCATCGCCAAGACGGCCGCCACCTACGCGGCGCTGCCCGGCGTGCAGGTGTTCCAGTGGACGGCCGGCGACCTGAGCAACGGCGGCGAGACGCTGACCCTTCTGGACGGCTCCGGCAACGTCATCGACCAGGTGGCCTACGACGACAACGATCCTGTGGCCGACCCGCCGTGGCCGATGACGCCGGATGGGGGCGGGTCGTCGCTGTCGTTGGTGGATCCGGGGTCGGACAACACGGTCGCGTCCAATTGGGCGGCTAGCGCGGCTACCGGCGGCACGCCGGGAGCGAGCAATTAGAAGAAGGGAAGAGGACTTCCTTATCACCTAAGAATGGCTACGGATCAAAACGGGCGACACGGGTTTACGCATTATGCAAATCCATGTCGTCCGTTTTGATCCGTAGCCATTCTGAGTTCCACAAGACAGTGCGAGTGCGTTTACGCAATTTGCCACTCCCTGCTATAATGTGGGCGTTCGTCATCAACGATGCTGCCATCATTATGCCCGTTATTCTGCGCATCAAGGGTTATCGCTTCTGGTTTTACTCGGCCGATCTTCGTGAGCCGCCTCATATCCACGTTGGGAAGGCCGGCAACGAGGCTAAGTACTGGCTCACTCCAATTTCGCTGGCGCGTTCACGAGGCTTTCGACCGCCAGAGTTGAGCGAAATCGAGGACATTCTGGTCGCCCATCGCGTTGAACTCCTGATAGCGTGGCAGGATGCCCAGCGGCAAAGCCATGATCGCGAAGCTTAAGTATCCAACTCAGGACGATCACACGTTGCTTGTACCGGTGCTGATCCCAGACCTAGACGCCGTGCGCGCCCTGGCCGACGAACTTCACGCCCGCGGCGAAGCATGGCAAGGCGAGGCGTTTGGCTGGCCGGCCGAATACAATCCGGAACGGCCCGAACCCCCGATCGACTCCGCCTTGACCTTCACGCCAGCTGATTTCTGCATCGGCGAGAGCGGTCTGTGGTTCTTCTCGCGTCAATGGGAAGAGGGGCGCGCCGCGCCACCCAGCGAGTTCCTCGACGACCGCAACGTCATCCGCGAATAGAAGGGTTAGGACAGCGCGCGCTTCCCTGCCCCCAAGAATGGCTACGGATTGTGACGGAGGATAAGGATTTACATAATATGCAAATCCGTATCCTCCGTGTCAATCCGTAGCCATTTCTCCTACCGCTTCACCGCCGGCAGATAGATCAGCTGCACCGGCGGGGCGGGGGCGAAGCGCCAGGCGAGGCCGCCCATCGGCGTCGCCTCTTCGCCCGTCAGCAAGAACTGGTTGATGGCGATGTCGGCCGTCATCCCCTCGTCGGGGGCGCTGACCTTCAGCGTCACCAGCACCTCCTCGCCGCCGGCCAGCTCGAACGGCTGGTCGAAGCCGAACTGATCCAGCTCCAGCTTCCAGCCGTGTTGCAGCGCCTCGCCCGCGTCCGGCCGCAGGATGACCCGGATCGCCTCGCGGTAGGGGTTGCGCACGTAGAACAGCAACTCGAAGCGGCGCGAGCGGCCCGTGTCGATCAGGTTGACGTTGCGCAGCGTCACGTTGTTGTCGTTGGGTACGACGCTGTCGATGATGAAGTCCGTCCCGCCGTTGGCGTCCACCGGGTCTTGCGGCGAATCGGTGACAACGAACAGGCAGTAGTGCGTCGGATTGGGCCGCGACGGATCGACCGAGGGGGCGTTGAAGGTAAAGGCCACGATGCGCGCCGCGTCGGCGGCCGAGCCGGCCACCGAGGCCCCGGAGTAGGCCAGGGTCGGGATAGTCGCCGCGCCCACGGGGACGACCTGCGTCGTGTTGGCCGAGTCGGCCGGGAACTGCGTCCAGAAGTCGGCCGGCAGGGCGGGCAGCCCCGTCCCGGCGTAGGCGTAGTGCAGCTTGACCGTCACCGGCGCGGCGGCCGTCTGGCCGCGGTTGCGCACGCGCACGTAGACCATGTTGGTGCTACCCGACTCCGGCATCTGGTCGACGAAGGCGTCGAAGGCGGCCGACGTGGTCGGCGGCGGCTGGAGGCCGTCGGAGGGGGCGTCCACCTTGATGTCCACGCTCTGATACCAGGGGATGAAGCCGCGCGCCGGCTCGAACAGCACGCCGCTGTTCTGCTGGCCGTCGTAGCCGGAGGTGTTGCCCCAGTCGAGCCGGTTGTCGCGGACGAAGATGTCCACGTTGCCGCGCCCGCCCATGGCCCCCGGGGCGGCCACGCGCACCGCCTCATAGGCGCTGATGCGGCCGTAGCCGTGCGACGCCACGCCGCTGGCCGGGGCGCTGAAGCCGGTGGCGGCGCTGTAGGCCCCGACCGAGTCCTGTATCTTGTCCGTCGTATCTTGCAGAATGCGCTGCGCCTGTAGCCGCGTCAGGCCGGGGTTGGTTGACAGCATCAGCCCAACCACGCCGGCCGTCAGCGGCGTGGCCGACGACGTGCCGCCGAAGCAGTTGGTGTAGTTGCGGTCGGCCGTCTCGCCGGGGCACGGGGCGCTGGGCGGGCTGGTGTTGTTGTAGCCGGCGTTACCCTGCGCGTCGGTGGTGGTGATGTTGAGCGTGCCGGAGTAGGGCGTCGCGCCGCCGTAGCCGCGGTGGGTGGGGGCCAGCACGTCCATGCAGTTGCCCCAGGCGCTCTCCGTCACCTTGCGATCCTGGTTGCTGGAGGCGCTGACGGCGATGACGTTGGGCAAGGAGGAGATGTCGGGCGTCGCCCCGATGCAGTCGTTGATATTGCCGTTGTTCATGGCGAACAGGACGACGCTGCCCAGGCCGCCCCGGCCGTTGGTGGCGGCGTTGGTGATGGCCGTCTGGACGTTGGCCGTGGTCGGCGTGCCGATGGCGTAGCCCCAGCTATTGGTGACGACGTGCGCCCCCTCTTGCCAGGCGTAGTTGATGGCGACGCCGTTGGCCCAGGAGGTGCTGCCCTGACGGACGAGCATCAGGCCGCAGCGGGGACACGCGCCGCTGACGCCCAGGGCGTTGTTGCCCCGCGCCGCGGCCACGCCGGCCACGGCCGTGCCGTGGTCGCCGCCGGCCAGGTTGCTGTCGCCGCAGCCGGCGGGGGCCATGGCCGAGTCACAGCCGGTGAAGTCCCAGCCGATGCGGTCGTCTATCTTGCCGTTGCCGTCGTTGTCCACGCCGTCGGCCGCCTCGGTGGGGTTGGCCCACAGGTTGGGCGTCAGATCGGGGTGGGTCACGTCGAAGCCGTTGTCCACCACCGCGATGAGGGCGTTGGCGGCCACGCCAGTGGTGATGTCCCAGGCCCACGACGTATCGGCGTCGGCGTCCACCGTGCCGCCCGACGCGCCGCCGTTGCGGTGATGCCACTGGCTGCCGTAGAGGGTGTCGTTGGGCGTCGTCTCGCGATAGTCCACCACGACGACGAAGTTGGGGTGGGCGAAATCGACCAGGCCGCTCTCGTAGTACAGTTGCGAGACGGTCAGGCCGTCGGCCGGCAGGTCAGGCGGCGGGGCGACGAGGGCCAGCCGCCGCTGGCCTTCCAGCCGATCCACTTCCACCAGGCCATACTTGGCGTTCAGGTCGTCGATCTCGGCGTCGGACACGCCGTCGGCCGGGGCGATGATGATCTCGTTGCTGATCAGCATGGGCGTCCGGCTCTCGGGCGGCAGGGCGACCAGGCCGGCCTGGGCGATGAGGTCCTGGCCGTCGGCCACCAGCTTGCGGGCCAGGTCGTTAAGCTCATCGCGGCTCACCTCCTGGCCAAGGGCGAAGATGAGCACCCCACCGGGGAACTCCTCAGCCCGGTCGAGGCCATACTGCTTGACGAACTCGGCGACCACGTCCGGGTTCGCGCCATCGCGGGCCAAGACGCCGATCCGGTCGAGGGGGATGCGCAACGGGATCTTCGTCTGGCCGTTGTAAAAG
>NZ_JAYRVJ010000724.1:0-4576 GCF_041918635.1 Promineifilum sp. (SeqCode) | reverse complement strand
TTCGCCGCCAGCCGGTGGCCCAGGCCATGCGCCTCCAGATCTGTTTCTGGCAAGAGGGGCGAGAGAGTTGCACCCGCGCCTATCCCATTAGCGGCACGCCGGGCGCGGTCGTTACCTGGTCGCAGCCGGTGCAAAAGCTATGGGCGCTCAATGACGTGCCCATTGACTGGTCCGTCCCACGCAGTGGCAACGGCATCGTCATCAAGAACAGCCAGGGGGAGATGGTCAGCGACTACGGCGAGTGGGGCTGGAGCGGCGAAGACCCGAACCAGTGGTTCCCGCTCGACTTGCGCTTCACGGCCGTCGTTGTCGAACGGGGCGGCGTCTTTTCCGGATGGGATAACTATATCCCGTAGTTGTTTAGAATAGGACGCCGATGCAGCGCTGATTTTGATCACCGATAAGTACCGGCGTCGATCAGCGCCAAAACCAGCGTTCATCAGCGTCCTGTTCACGTCTCTCTGGGGAGTTCCACCCGCGTCAAAACCATTATGAGCGCCGGATAAGTAATGGACATATCAACTATTGCAGTTGATACAATGCGGGCGCGTTGGTCAAACCGGCCCATGCGGACAAGTTAACAGGCAGAAAAAGGTCTCGAGCGACTTTAAGCGCCTGTCGCCATCGCGCCCCCCATCGTAACTAACACCCCTTTCACGCCGGGAGCATCCTTCTTTAACGCAGTTTTTAACGGTTGGCTTTTATACTAGGCAATGCCGGGGTAGCCCACTCCTTGCCCACCCTGCATCACGGGTCTCGTCCCGTCTGGGGCAAGGCAGTGTCCCCTCTTGCCTCGCAAAGTTGAAGTAGTAACGACAATCTGAAGTAAAGGTACAAAGGAAGCTCAGCAATGACAACAAAACGAGACAGCGGGCGGCTGCGCCCGGCCGCACTATTTCTGGCGCTTGGCGCTTTCCTCTTCTTCGTTCTGGTGCTCCCGGCCGGGCTGCGCGCCGCGGCCCAGCCGGGCGATGGCAACGTCGTGATCAACCCGGGGTTCGAGAGCGGCGTGGCCTCGTGGGTGTGCAAGACCTGCGTCCTGACGGCCGGCGCGCCGGCCCAGAGCGGCGCGGCGGCCGGCCAACTGCGCACCACCCACCGCACAACCCTGGCCCAACTACTCCAGAACAATCTGCCGCTCCAGCCGAACACGCAATACCAGTTCACCTTCTGGGCGCGTTCCTCCGGCGGCCAGGACTTGCGCGTTGACCTGCTGCGGCCAACCACGCCGGCCACCAACCTGGGCCTCAACCAGAGCTTCGACGTGACGACCGAGTGGCAGCAGTTCACCGCCACCTTTACCAGCGCCGGCATCAACCAGCCCATCAGTAACGCCCGGCTGCGCTTCCGCGCCGCCAAGGGCAAGGGCCTCCAGTACAGCATCGACGACGTCTCGCTCGTCGCCACCGGCGCGCCTCCGACGCCAACCGCCACGCCGACCGCGACCACCACGCCGCCACCCGGCGGCTCGGAACTGCTCGTCTTCGACTGGAACCAGTTGGTGACCACGGCCCACCACGGCTTCCCGTGGGACAAGCCGCCGGCCCAAAACGGCAACTGGGTCACGCCCATCAACTACGCCGAGGGCACGTTCCACTTCCGGGCTGAACTGCGCCATATGCCGTCGCAAAAAGACCTCTACCTCCAGTTCTGCATCTGGCAGTACACCAGCGAGCTAGAGACGTGCAGCCACACGCTGCCGGAAACGAAAATTTCCTATCGCGGCAACACGGTCATCCTCACCTGGTCGGAGGCCATCAAGGACATGTACCTGAAGAATGGCCGGCCCCTGGTGTGGTCCGAGCCGCGCCACCGCAACGGCGTGTCCGTCAAGAACAGCACCAAAGACCCGGTCAGCGACTACTCCGGCTGGAACTGGAACGGCGAGAATCCCGCCGACTGGTATCCGATGGACATGCGCTTCACCGTGGTCGTGGTCGAGAAGGGCAAATCCTTCTCCGGCTGGGATAACTACATCCCTTAACTTGGGGAGCACCGGTCGCCTCCGGCGGCCGTTAACCGAACGGGGCCTGGACTTGGGATTTATCGGCCCCGTTCGCCCGCTTTTTCAGCATTGAACAGGCGTCAACCATATCGGGATGGCGCGGCAGGGTCTTCTCGGCCGCCGCGTCGGGTTGCTCGCGGCTTGGGTAGCGCGGCAACCGCTTATCGAGAAAGAGAATAAGGAGAACCTCGGATGATTTCACAAACCGTCCTGCGGCGCTTCCGCGTCGTTGGCCTCATGCTCGGTCTGGTGCTCGTCGCCCTGATGGCGGCTACCAGCCTGAAGGCGCAAGACGCCGCCCCCCCGGCGGCCCCGGCCGTCGCCGGCGAACTGCTCGTCTTTGACTGGAACAAGCCGGTCACCAAAGCCCAGCACGGCTTCCCGTGGGACAAGCCGCCGAAGCAGAACGGCAACTGGGTCTCCCCGGTTAACTACGCCGGCGGAACCATCCACTTCCGCGCTCAGGTCTTCAGCATGCCCGTGAAGAAGAGCATGCGTTTGCAGTTCTGCTTCTGGCAGTTCCGCAACACGCGCGAGACGTGCAGCCAGACCAAGATCATCACGGTCGGCCAGACGGTCACCTGGTCGCAGCCGCTCCTGGGCATGTGGAAGAAGAACAACCGTCAACTCGACTGGACCAAGCCGCGCGATCGCAATGGCGTCGCCATTAAGAACATGGCCGGCAAGGCCGTCAGCGACTACTCCAACTGGAATTGGAATGGCGAGAATCCCGACCAGTGGTACCCGCTGAACATGCGCTTCACCGTGGTCGTCGTGGAGAAGGGCAAGACCTTCTCCGGCTGGCAGAACTACTAAACGCTCCCTTTGAAGCAAGCGACGCGCGGGCCGCGGCCCGCGCGTCGCCAGACGCCTGTTTCACGCAACAACACCTGCGGTAAGGAGATCACAGTCATGACAGAGCAAACAACGATGCGCAGAGCGATGCCAAGCTGGGCCAAGGCGATCAGCCTGGCGATGGCGTTGGTGATTCTGTTCGGCGTCGCGCTGACCGTTCCCGCCGGCCTTCAGGCCCAGGGAACCGGACAGGCCGACGAGAAGTTGGTCTTTAATTGGAACCAGCCCGTACTGAAGGCCCATAGCGGCTTTGCCCAGGAGAAGCCGACCATTGCCGCCCACAACGGCAACTGGACCGTGCCGCCCAACTTCGCCAACGGCACGCTCTACTTCCGCGCCCGGGTCATCAGCATCCCCAAGAACCAACCGGGCATGAAGCTGGGCTTTTGCTTCTGGCAGCAGAAGCCGCAATGGGGCGAGGAATGCTCCAAGAACGTGCCGGTAGCCGGCGTCCCCGGAACCGACGCGACCTGGACTCAGACGTTGAGCAGTCTAAACGCCATCAACGGCGATCACATCAACTGGGCCCACGACCGCTGGAAGCAAGGCTTCGTCGTCCGCAACGCGCGCGGCAAGCCGGTCAGCAATAAGCTGAACTTCAACTGGAGCGGCGAGAACCCGGCGAACTGGTACCCGATGAACATCCACTACACCGTCGTCCTCGTTGCCCCCGGCGGCTCCTTCTCCGGCTGGCAGAACTACGGCTGGTAGAAAGCAAAAAGAAATGGCTACGGATGCCAACGGACAATACGGATTGGTGCTTTAATCCGTATTATCCGTGGAAGTCCGTAGCCATTCTTTGCTCCCGCGACAGGAAGTTGCGCCGGAACGCGGAATGGATTAAGCTTCAGACGATTGTTCAGATAACAATTGTATACTCATCGAGAGAGGTGGAGGGACCGGCCCGGTGATACCTCGGCAACCGCCCTTGCGGCAGGTGCCAAATCCGGCAGAGCACGGCGACAGGTCGCTGCTCTGGAAGATGAGAGCGGACCTTGTCTAGTGAAGCCTCTCATCCTGAGAGGCTTTTTTGATAGCTATGAACCGAACCGAACAACTGCACGAACAATTGGCGAAGCGCATCCTCATCCTCGACGGGGCGATGGGGACGATGATCCAGCAATACCGTCTGACCGAGCCTGACTTTCGCGGCGATCGTTTCGCCGACTGGCCGAGCGACTTGCAGGGCAACAATGACCTGCTGGTGCTGACTCAGCCTGACATCATCCGCGCCATCCACCTGGCTTATCTGGAGGCGGGGGCTGACCTCATCGAGACCAACACCTTCAACGCCAACGCCATCTCGCAGAGCGACTATGGCCTGGAGGGGCTGGCCTACGAGATGAACGTCGCCGCCGCCCAACTGGCCTGCGCCGCGCGCGACGAGATGGAGCGCCGCGACCCCAGCCGGCCGCGCTTCGTCGCCGGGGCGCTCGGCCCCACCAACCGCACCGCCACCCTCTCGCCCGACGTCAACGACCCCGGCTACCGCAACGTGACCTTTGATCAACTGGCCGACGCCTACGGCGAGGCGGCCCGCGGCCTGGTGGACGGTGGGGCCGACATCCTGCTGGTCGAGACCATCTTTGACACGCTCAACGCCAAGGCGGCCATCTTCGGCATCCAGCGCTACTTCGACGAGGCGGGCGTCGAACGGCCGCTGATGATCTCCGGCACCATCGTCGACGCCAGCGGGCGCAACCTGTCGGGCCAGAC
>NZ_JAYRVJ010000723.1:0-6989 GCF_041918635.1 Promineifilum sp. (SeqCode) | reverse complement strand
GTCCACGCCGAGAAGATCTGCAAGGTGATGGACATGGCCATGCGCAACGGCGCGCCGGTCATCGGCATCAACGACTCCGGCGGCGCGCGCATCCAGGAGGGCGTGGTCAGTCTGGCCGGCTACGCCGACGTGTTCCTGCGCAACACGCTGGCCTCCGGCGTCGTCCCCCAGATCAGCGTTATCATGGGCCCCTGCGCGGGCGGCGCGGTCTACTCCCCGGCGCTGACCGACTTCATCTTCATGGTCAAGGACAGTAGCCACATGTTCATCACCGGGCCGGACGTGGTGAAGGCGGTCACCGGTCAGGAGGTGACGTTCGAGGAGTTGGGCGGGGCCATGACCCACAACGCCCTCAGTGGCGTGGCCCACATGGCCGCCGAGTCGGAGGAGGATTGCCTGTTCCTCATCCGCGAACTGATGGGTTATCTGCCCTCTAACAACATGGAGGACGCGCCCTTCAAGACGGGCGGCGACGACAGCCTGCGGGCCGAGACGGCGCTGAACGACCTTGTACCCGACAGCCCCAACAAGCCGTATGACATCAAGGACGCCATCCGGCTCATTGTGGACGACGGCCGCTTCTACGAGATTCAGGAACATTACGCCCAGAACATCGTCGTCGGCTTCGCCCGGTTGGGCGGCTTCAGTGTGGGCATCGTCGCCAACCAGCCGATGGTGCTGGCCGGCGTGCTCGACATCGACGCCAGCGAGAAGGCAGCGCGCTTCGTCCGCTTCTGCGACTGCTTCAACATTCCGCTGGTTGTCTTCGAGGACGTGCCCGGTTTCCTGCCGGGGCTGGATCAGGAGCACGGCGGCATCATCCGGCATGGGGCCAAGCTCCTCTACGCCTTCTGCGAGGCCACCGTGCCCAAGATGACGGTCATCACCCGCAAGGCGTATGGCGGGGCGTACTGCGTCATGAACAGCAAGCACATTCGCTCCGATTTCAACGTCGCCTGGCCGGGGGCGGAGATCGCCGTCATGGGGCCGGAGGGGGCGGTCAACATCATCTATCGCCGCGAGATCGGTGAGGCCGAGACGCCGGAGGCCAAACGGGCCGAACTGGTGCACGAGTACCGCGAGCATCTGGCGAATCCGTACATCGCCGCCCAACGAGGCTACATTGACGACGTAATCGAGCCGAGCGAGACCCGCCCGCGCCTGATCAACGCCCTCAACATGCTCCAGAACAAGCGCGATCAGAACCCGCCGAAAAAGCATGGGAACATACCGCTTTAAGAGAATTAGGAATTAGGAATTACGAGTTAGGAATGAAGAGGGTGTAGAGAGATGGAAGCCGTTTGCGCGAGCATCTCTGAGAAATCTGCCGAATCTGCCAAATCTGCGGATGATTCCTCTTAAGAGATAGTTATGTTAAGGGAAGACGGTCTCCTCGTTCAGAAATTTGACAAACTGCTCATCGCCAACCGGGGCGAGATCGCCATGCGTATCCTGCGGGCGGCGCGCGAGTTGGGCATCGCCACCGTCGCCGTTTACTCCGACGCCGACCGCAACGCGCCTCACGTGCGCTTTGCCGACGAGGCGTACCACATCGGCCCGCCGCCGGCCCGCGAGAGCTACCTGGTGGTCGAGCGGCTGCTCGACGTGGCCCGCCGCTCCGGGGCGGGGGCCATCCATCCCGGCTACGGCTTCCTGGCCGAGCGGGAGGCGTTCGCCCAGGCCTGCGCCGACGCGGGTATCGTCTTCGTCGGGCCGCCGGCGCGGGCTATCAGCATCATGGGCGACAAGCTTATGGCCCGCGCCACGGTCAAGGCGGCCGGCGTCCCGGTTGTGCCGGGTACAGAGCCAGGCCAGACGGACGATGAGATGGCCGCGGCCGCTGGGGAAATGGGCTTTCCGGTGCTGGTGAAGGCGGCCGCGGGCGGCGGCGGTAAGGGCATGCGCCCCGTTCACCGCCCGGAAGACCTGGCCGGGGCCTTCGCCGCCGCCCGACGCGAGTCGAAGGCGGCTTTCGGCGACGACACGGTCTACATCGAGAAGATGATCACCGAGGCCCGCCACATCGAGATTCAACTGTTGGCCGATAGCCACGGCAACACGATCTATCTGGGCGAGCGCGAGTGCTCCCTGCAGCGTCGCCACCAGAAGCTCATCGAGGAAGCTCCATCGTTCGTCGTCGATGGCGAATTGCGGCGGCGCATGGGCGAGGTAGCTGTGGCCGCGGCGCGTTCGGTGGACTACGTCAACGCCGGCACGATCGAGTTCCTGGTCGACCGCGACAGGCACTTCTACTTCCTGGAGATGAACACGCGCGTGCAGGTGGAGCACCCGGTGACGGAACTGGTGACCGGCATCGACATCGTGCAGGAGCAGTTGCGCATCGCCCGCGGCCGGCGGCTGCGTCTGCGGCAGAAGGACGTGCAGATCAATGGCTGGGCCATTGAGTGCCGCATCAACGCTGAAGACCCCTACAATAACTATCTGCCTTCCACGGGCGTCATCACCTCCGTCCAGTTGCCGACCGGGCCGGGGGTGCGGGTGGACACCGGCGTCTATGAGGGCAATGAGATCACGTCGTACTACGACTCGATGATCAGCAAGCTCATCTGCTATGGCGAGACGCGCGGCGAGGCGGTGCTGCGCATGCGGCGGGCGCTGGAGGAGTACCGGATTATGGGCGTGAAGACCAACATCCCGTTCCACCAGCACATGATGGAGAGCCATCGCTTCCTGTCCGGCCAGTTCGACACCAAGTTCGTCGAAGACCGCTTTAGCATGGAAGACCGCGCGGCGGGCCACACGCTGGAGGCGGCGCTACTGGCGACGCTGGCGGCCCACGAGCAGAGCCAGCGCGCGGCCCAGATCGTAGCCCCCGGCGCGCGCGACACGAGCAACTGGAAGTGGTATAGCCGGTGGGAGAGGCTGCGGCGGTAACAATTAGGAATTAAGAATTAGGAATTAAGAATTGGGAAATGGACGCTGTTCGAAATCACTCGCGGTGCGATTGGATTTCTAATTCTTAATTCGTAATTGTTCTTGGGGTGTGCGAATGTCAGTGAAATACATCGCGACTGTGCGGGATCAGGAGTTCACCATCGAGATCGACCCCGAGGCGGGCATCCTCGTGGATGGCAAGCCGGTGGAGATTGACTTTCGCCGCCTGCCATCGGGCGGGGTCACGTCGCTGCTGATGAACCATCGCTCCGTCTCGGGCGTCGTCGAGGAGCGGAGCGACCATTGGGAGGTGCTCATCGAGGGCGAGCTTTACCCGGTCAAGGTGCAGGATGAGCGCGCTTACCGCCTCGACCGGATGCGCACCGGCGGCCTGACCGTGGACGGCGAAGCCATGGTCGCTTCCCCCATGCCGGGCATCATCATCGCCGTGCCCGTGGCTGTGGGTGACGAGGTCAAGTTCGGCCAAAAGGTCATCATTCTCGAATCCATGAAGATGGAGAACGAGTTGCGCGCGCCGTGCGACGGTGTGGTGACCCACGTGTTCGTGACGCCGGGCGCGAGCGTGGAGAAAGACCAGGCGCTGGTGGGCATCAGCCAGGAGCACCATGACGGCGGCTGATCACCTGGAAGTCGAGGTCAAGTTCCTGGTGGATGACCTGGACGCCGTGCGGGCGCGGCTGGCCGCTGCCGGGGCCAAGCTGGGCGCGCCGCGTGTCCACGAGCGCAACGTGCGTTTCGACACGGCCGACGCCGCTTTGCTCGGCCGGGAGGAGTTGCTCCGGCTGCGCCAGGACACGCGCGTCCGGCTAACCTACAAGGGGCTGGCCGCCGAGGACGCCGCCAGCGAGGCCAAGATCCGCGAGGAACTGGAAGTGACCGTGGACGACTTCGACCGGATGGCGACCATCCTGCACCGGCTGGGCTTCGCGCCGGCGCAGACCTACGAGAAGTACCGCGAGACGTTCCACTGGGGCGCGGTCGAGGTCGTGCTTGACGAGCTGCCCTTTGGCTACTTCGTGGAGCTGGAGGGGCCGTCGGACGAGAGCCTGAAGGCCGTCGCCGGCGCGCTGGGGTTGGACTGGTCGCGGCGCGTGCTCGATAACTATCTGGCGCTGATGGAGATGGCCCGCCGGGCGTTCGATCTCCCATTCTCCGACCTGACCTTCGCCAACTTCGAGCGCCATCCCGTGTCGATGGGTCAGCTATTGCCCATGTGCGTAGTGCGGGAAGGGAAGGACTCGTGATCCCGCGTCCTGACCTGAGCGGACTGCCGCCCGACGTGGTGGCCTACATTGAGGCGCTGGAGAGCGAGTTGGTCGGCCGGCGCGAGCGCGCCGAGTTGTCCGCGCCCCGCGCCGCCGCGCTGCCGGACGAGCCGCCGACCACGCAATGTATCCTGACCATCAGCCGCCGGGGCGCGGCCAAGCGCACGCCCCGCCACCTATATGGCCGGCAGCGGCGCGGCGGCATGGGCGTGTTCGACCTGGACGCGGCCGAGGACGACGCGCCGGCCCTGCTGGCCCACGCCGGCGAGAGCGACATGTTATTGCTGTTCACCGACGACGGCCGCGCCTTTCGGCTGCCGGCCGCCGCCCTGGCCGAGTCGCCGGTACGCGCCCGCGGGGCGGCCTTGCGCGACAAGCTGCCGCTGCGCCCCAACGAGCGCATCGTCGCCGCGCTGCCAGCCGGCGGGGGCGAATACGTCGCCCTGCTGAGCCAGCGCGGCTGGGTGCGCCGGGTGCGCGCCGCCTATCTGGGCCAGAGTCTCATTCCCGGCTCTTCCTTCCACGATCTGAAGGAGGGCGGCCCGCTGGTCGCCGCCTGCTGGACGGCCGGCAATGAGGAGTTATTTCTTGCCTCGCGCGAGGGCAAGGCCATCCGTTTTCTGGAGACGCAGGTTCCCGCCCGCGGCTGCCTGGGCATCCGGCTCGACGTGACCGATGCGGCCGTGGCCGTCGCCGCCATCCGGCCCGATAGCGGTGTCTTTCTGCTGGGCCACGACGGGCTGGGTACGGTCCGGCTGATGAGCGGCTTCGCGGCCAACAAGGCCCCCGGCGCGGGCGGCAAAGTGGCGATGAAGACGGAGCAACTGGTTGGCGTGGCGCAAGTGATGGCCGGAACTGAGTTGTTCGTGCTTTCGCGTCTGGGCAAGGTTATCCGTTTCGCCGCTGATGAAGTGCCGGCCAAGGAAGGCGTGGTGCAAGGGGTCAGCTGCATGACCCTGCGCGCCGACGACGCAGTGAGCCTGGTCGCGGCGGCCGTCTAGTGGGCCGGCTGGTGTAACGCGCTTCAGAAAGTGCGTCGCGCCTTTCAAGTTAGGAGACCATACGATGCTGGACAAAGCCCAAGCCCTGAGCGACGAGATCATTCGCCTGCGTCGCGTCATTCACGCCAACCCGGAACTCAGCTTCCAGGAGCATCAGACGGCTGCGCTGGTGGCCGACACGTTGGCCGAGATCGGCGGCTACCGCGTCCGCACCGGGGTGGGCAAGACGGGCGTGGTTGCCGAGTTGGGCGACAGCGGCCCGCTGATCGCCATTCGGGCCGACATGGACGCGCTGCCCATCCTGGAGGCCAACGACGTGCCCTATCGCTCGCTTAACCCGGGCGTCATGCACGCTTGTGGCCATGACGCCCACACGGCTATTCTGCTCGGCGTGGCCCACCTGCTGCGCCAGAGCCAGCGCGAGGAGGCGTGGTGCGGGCGCGTGCGCCTGCTCTTTCAGCCGGCCGAGGAGGATTTCGACGAGAACAACATCAGCGGTGCGACGGCCATGATCGACGACGGCGCGCTGGAGGGCATCGACGCGGTCATCGCCCTGCACGTCAGTTCCGACCGGCCGAGCGGCGAGTTTCACTTTCAGGACGGGCCAAGCCTGGCCGCGGTCGACTCCTTCGACGCCCGCATTCGGGGCGACGGCGGGCACGCAGCTTATCCCCACACCGGCAGCGACCCGATCTACATGCTCGCCCCCATCCTGACCGCCCTCTACGCCATCCCTTCTCGCCGCATCAACCCGCTTTATCCGTCGGTCGTCAGCATCGGTCAAGTGACCGGCGGCGCGGCCAGCAACGTGATCCCCAACGAGGTGCTGTTGCGCGGCACGTTGCGCTCGCTCCAGCCGGAGGTGCGCCAGCAGTTGTGGCGCGACGTGGAGAACGCGCTGCGCCTGACCGAGCACATGGGTGGGAGCTACGAGTTGAACATCATCAAGGGCTATCCGCCAATGGTCAATGACCCGCAGGCCAACGACTGGATGCGCGCCGTGACCGGCGCCCTGTTGGGCGAGGGTGCAATCGTGAATAGCCAGTTCGGCATGGGCGCGGAAGATTTCGCCTATATGACGCAGAAGGGGCGGGGGGCCATGTTTATGCTAGGCGCGGCCATGCCCGAGGGGCCAGCGCGCCACCACCACACCAGCATCTTCGACATTGACGAGGGCGTATTAGCCCCCGGGGCGGCCGTGCTGGCCGAGACGGCGCGGCGGTTCGTCACCGGGCGGCTCTGAACTGTAGGGCGGGTTGGCAACCCGCGCTCCAACCGTTCGTAGTTAGAAGATTGATCACCGCTCCTTTCACCAGCAAGGCGGGTTGCCAACCCGCCCTACAATAATGGCAGATTATGGCAAGCAATTCCGCCATTATGACAAGAAAGAACTCCTGTTCTATAGAAATCCAGCTTATTGTTATGTATACTGTGGAGACCGAGCAGGTAACGGAAGTATGATGGTCGGCAAAATCACAGGATCGGGATAGGCCATCATCTCCATGTCATTGAATGGATGCATGGTCAGGAGGTTAAGAATGACTTCACATTCGGTTGAGAGCAGCGACACATCACGCGGCGCGAACGGTCGGGCCAGATCGTTCGCTCGTCCACGGTATCTCGTCCTGGTACTCTTGCTTGTTGCGCTGGCCGTTTTTATGGGGGTCGATCGCGCCCGATCCAGCACGATCCCGACTTTCACCATCAGCAGTGTCGTCACGGATACGTCGGTCACTATCCAGACGGCCAACTTCCCGGCTAACCAGAACTTCACCGTCACCATGGGGCCGTTCGGCTCGCGGGGCAT
>NZ_JAYRVJ010000722.1:0-3146 GCF_041918635.1 Promineifilum sp. (SeqCode) | reverse complement strand
GGCGCGTTCACCGAGCACGGCGTGGGGCGCATGGCCGAGATGATGGCCCTCTTCCGCCGCGACCGGGCCGACCTCATCGCCCGCCCCCTGTCCATCTTCACCATCACCGCCACCGGCATGTTCCGCTACAGCGAGGACTCCTGCCAGAACCTGCTCGATTGCGTCGAGGCGGGCATCCCGGTCGAGATCGTCCCGGTGACGCTCATGGGCCTCATCGCCCCGGTGTCGCTGGTCGGCGCGACCGTCTTTCACACGGTGGACGTGCTGGCCGGGCTGGTCATGGCCCAGATCGTCCGGCCGGGCGCGCCGGTGCTGTTCGGCGGCGCGCCGGCCGAGTTCCACATGCGCGCCGCCACCTCGCCCATGCTGGGCATCCAGGCGCTGCACCTCGACGTGGCCTACGCCGCCGTCGCCAAGTCGCTCGGCCTGCCCACCCAGGCCTACATGGCCCTCAGCGACAGCAAGTTCCTCGACGCCCAGGCCGGCGCGGAGACGTTCGGCAGCGCCCTGCTGGCGGCGCTGGCCGGCATCAACTCCGTCTCCGGCCCCGGCATGCTCGACTACGTGCTGACCTTCAGCCTGCCCAAGCTGGTCTACGACGACGACCTGTGCGGTCAGGCGCTCCACTTCGTGCGCGAGCTGCGTCCGCTCGACGACCTGCCCACGCTCGACCTGGCGCGCGAGGTGATGGCCGAGCAGCACCTCATCACCGCCGAGCACACGATGGCCCACTGGCCGCAGGAGCTATACCTGCCCTCGCCCGTCACCGACCGGGAGAACCGCGAGAACTGGGCGCGCGCCGGCTCGAAAGACCTGTTGCAGCGGGCCACCGACGAGGTGGAGCGCCGCCTGGCCGCCTACCGCCCCATCGTCACCGACCCGCTGGTCGTGGCCGAGATGCAGCGCATCATTACCGCCGGCATGACGACGCCCGCGCCGCTGCCCGACGTGCCCCCGGCCGTCGAGGGCGCGGCCGGCGAGGACGACCGGCGGCGACGGCGGCGGCTGCCTCGCCAACCGGGAGGGCGATGAACGCGCCCCTGACCAGGCCGCTCCAGGAGCCGATGGCCGGCACGCAATCCGTCCTGCGCGCCGTCGCCATGCTGGAGGCGTTCACCGACGAGCGCCCCGTCTGGAACGCCAGCGACCTGGCCGGGGCGGTCGGCCTGAACCGGACGACGGCCTACCGCCTGCTGACGGCGCTGGAGAGCGTCGAGTACGTCGTCCGCGACCCGGCCACCGACGCCTTTCGCCTCGGCTCGGGGCTGATCGCGCTGGGCGGACGGGCCAGGCGGGCCAGTCCCATCCGGCTGGTCAGCCAGGCGGAAGTGGAGGCGCTGGCCGCCGGCACGGGCGAGACGGCCACGCTGGAGGTGCTATCCGGCCGGGAGATGGTCATCATCGAGGAGATACCGGGCGAGTACGTGACCAGCGGCAGCCAGCACATCGGCAGCCGCTGGCCGGTCTACGCCACCTCGACGGGCAAGGCCATCCTGGCCCACCTGCCGCCGGCCGAGCTGGCCCGCGCCCTGCCGCCGGCCTGTGCGCCGCTGACGGAGCGGACGCTGACCGGCGAGCAGTTGCGCGCCGGCCTGGACGCCATCCGGCGCGACGGCTACGCCGTGGCCGCCGAGGAGTTGGAGTTGGGCTTTGTGGCCGTCGGCGCGGCGCTGCTGGACGCCGACGCCCGGCCCGTCGCCGCCATCAGCCTGGGCGGCACGCGCACGCGCCTGACCGACGAGCGCCTGCCGGCCATCGGCGCCCTCGTCCGCGCCGCCGCCGCCCGCATCTCGCGACGGTTGGGGTATCGAAGAGAGTTATCCGCAGATTAGGCAGATTGGGCAGATTATGAAGAATGGCTCACGCAAAGATCGCCAAGTGCGCCAAGAAAACAAATCGCTTTGCGTTCTTGGCAAACTTTGCGTACTTTGCGTGAGCTCTTCTTAATCTGCGGATGATAAACAAGGAGAATTATGCCGCTACCGACACCTTTTCATTCGCGCACGTCGGCCGTCTGTGACAGCTACGAGTGGCGCAACTGGTCCGGCTACCTGTCGGCCGGTCTCTACGAGCCGTCGCACGAGCGGGAATACTACGCCATCCGCAACAGCGCCGGGCTGATCGACGTGACGCCCCTCTACAAGTACGAAGTGACCGGCCCCGACGCCGCCCGGCTGGTGGATCGCGTCATCACCCGCGACGTGACCAAACAGAAGATCGGCCAGGTCTACTACACGCCCTGGTGCGACGCCCACGGCAAGGTCATCGACGACGGGACGGTCTCGCGGCTTGACGCCAACCACTTCCGCATCACCTCGGCCGACCCCAACGGCCGCTGGTTCCAGGACGTGGGCTACGGCCTGAACGCGGACGTCACGAACGTCACCGACGACCTGGCCGCGCTGGCGCTGCAGGGGCCGCGCAGCCGGGCCATCCTGGAGGAGGTCGTCAGCGGCGTCGATTTCGGCGCGCTCAAGTACTTCCACCTGGCCCAGGGCGCGGTGGACGGCTTCCCCGTCACCGTCACGCGCACCGGCTACACCGGCGATCTGGGCTACGAGCTGTGGGTGCGGCCGGAGCACGCCGAGCGGCTGTGGGACTGCCTCATCGACCGCGGCAACCGGCACGGTATCCTGCCGGCGGGCATCCTCGCCCTCGACGTGGCCCGCGTGGAGGCGGGGCTGGTGATGATCGCCGTCGATTACATCTCCAGCCACCACGCCGTCATCGAGAGCCAGAAGTCCTCCCCTTACGAGATCGGGCTGGGCTGGGCGGTGCCGCCGGGCAAGCGGGGCGACTTCATCGGCAAGCGGGCGCTGGCCGCCGAGCGCCGCCAGGGATCGGCCTGGACGTTCGTCGGCGTGCAGTACGACTGGCGGGCGCTGGAGCGGCTCTTCGCCGAGGAAGATTTGCCGCCGCGCGTCGCCGGGCGGGCGTCGCGCTCGGCTGTGCCCGTCTACGAGCGGGCCGGCGGCGCGGCCAGCGACAGCGGCGGCCGCCACGTGGGCCACATCACCAGCCACGCCTTCGCCCCCATCCTGAAGCAGTACGTGGGCATCGGCCAATTCCTGACCCCCCACGCCGCGCTGGGCAACTGGGTGGACGTGGAAGTGACCGTGGAATTCAAGCGCAAAAAGTGCCCGGCG
>NZ_JAYRVJ010000721.1:0-3841 GCF_041918635.1 Promineifilum sp. (SeqCode) | reverse complement strand
GTGTGCGCCCAACGACCATCTATAGCAATATCATGATCCTCGCCATTGACACAGCCACCGACTGGATCGGCCTGGCCCTCCACGACGGCGCGGCGGTGCTGGCCGAATTCGGCTGGCGCAGCCGGCGCATGCAGACGGTCGAGCTGGCCCCCGCCCTGGCCCAACTGTGGGGCCGCGCCGGCGTCAGCGCCGCCGACCTGAACGCCGTCGCCGTCGCCATCGGCCCCGGCTCCTACACCGGCTTGCGCGTCGGCCTGGCCCTGGCCAAGGGTATCGCCCTCAGCCAAAAACTGCCCCTGGTCGGCGTGCCCACGCTCGACATCGTCGCCGCCGCGATCTGCCGCATGGAGACCGACCTGGTGGCCGTGGCCCAGGCCGGCCGCACGCGCCTCTGGGCCGGGCAATACCAATGGGTCCCCAAACGCGGCTGGGAGCGCATCGGCGAGCCGCTGCTGACCAGTTGGGACGATCTCATTCGCCGGCTGCAAGTGCCGGTCGCCTTCGCCGGGGAGATCGACGCCGCCGCGGCCAAGCTCATCCGCCGGACGAACCGCTCGGCCATCGTCGCCCCACCGGCCGAATCCGTCCGGCGCGCCGCCGTCCTGGCCGAACTGGGCTGGCTGCGCTGGAAGAGCAAGCAGGTGGACGACGCCGGCGCGCTCGCCCCCCTCTACCTGCGCGAGCCGGGTTGAGCGCGTGCTGAGCCTGCCCCCGCCCTACGCCCTGCGCCCGATGACCGTGGCCGACATCCCGGCCGTCCTGACCATCGACCGCGCCTCCTTCCCCACACCCGCCCATGAACAGCTCTACTACAACGAGCTGGTCGATAACCAGTTGTCCCACTACCAGGTGCTCACCCGCGCGGCTGAGAACGGCGAGACCATCCTGGGCTACGCCGGCTTCTGGCTCATCGCCGGCGAAGTCCATATCAGCACCATCGCCGTCGCGCCGGCCGAGCGCGGCCGGGGGTTGGGCGAGTGGCTGCTGCTCAACCTGCTGCGACTGGCCTGCGAGTTAGACCCGCTGCTCATCACGCTGGAAGTGCGCCGCGGCAACACCGTCGCCCAGGCGCTCTACGCCAAGTACCGTTTCGAGGAGGTCGGCGTGCGCCGCCGCTACTACCGCGACACGGGCGAGGATGCCCTGCTGATGACCGTCGATCTGAGCGCCCAGCCCGACTACTGCGCCTGGCTGGCCGGCCGCCCACTGCGGATCGAGCGCCGCGACGCTGTATAAGAGAGCACCCGAGGCAAACACATGCAACACGTATTCATCACCGGCGGGGCCGGCTTCATCGGCTGCAACAGCGCCGACCACTTTCTGCGCCAGGGCGCGGCCGTCACGATCTACGACAACCTCTCGCGCCGCGGCGGCCGGGCTAACCTGGAGTGGCTCCATACGCGCCACGGCGGCGAGCGCCTGCGCGTCATCGAGGCCGACATCCGCGACGACGCACGGCTGGCCGCGGCCGTGGCCGACGCCGCGCCCGACGTCGTCCTCCACCTGGCCGGTCAGGTGGCCGTCACCCAGTCCGTCGTCGACCCGCGCGAGGACTTCGAGATCAACGCCCTGGGCACGTTCAACGTCCTGGAGGCCGTGCGCCACGGCGCGCCCGGCGCGGCCCTCCTCTACGCCTCCACCAACAAGGTCTACGGCGGCATGGAGGATGTGACCATCGTCCGCGACGGCGCGCGCTACGCCTACGCCGACTACCCCCGCGGCATCCCCGAAAGCTTCCCGCTCGACTTCCACTCCCCCTACGGCTGCTCCAAGGGGGCCGGCGACCAGTACGTGCGCGACTACGCCCGCATCTACGGCCTGCGCACGCTGGTGCTGCGCCAATCTTGCATCTATGGCCAGCGCCAGTTCGGCGTGGAGGATCAGGGCTGGGTGGCCCACTTCGTCATCGCCGCCGCGCTGGGCCGCCCCATCTCCATATACGGCGACGGCCTGCAGGTGCGCGACGTGCTCTACATCGACGACCTCGTGGCCGCCTACCAGCTTGGCATCGACCGCATCGACGCTCTCAGCGGCGAGGTGTTCAACCTGGGCGGCGGGCCGGACAACACCCTCTCGGTCTGGTCGGAGTTCGGGCCGCTGCTAGAGGCGCTGGCCGGCCGTCCCATCCCGGTGCAGTACGGCCCGTGGCGGCCGGGCGACCAGCGGGTGTTCGTGGCCGGCATCGAGCGGGCGGCCGAGCGGCTGGGCTGGCGTCCCCGCGTCGCGCCGGCCGAGGGCATCCGGCGGCTCTACGAGTGGGTCTCGACCAACCGCGAACTGTTCTAGCGCTCTGTCGGAACACCAGCTTCGACCCGGCCCGATTCCATTTGCCGATCCTCCGCGGCCATTCTCCGTAAGCCTTTCGCGCGCCTCCTGCGTAAAGGAGGGGTAACAGGCGATTGGCAAGCGGGTTGAACGGACGAGGTGCTGAGTGAAATTGGCAGGCGTGGCGGCGCGGTTCTTTCTGTTCGTCCTTATCGGTGTGCTGACGGCGGCCGTGGGCGAGCTGCAATACTCCGTCTTCATTCGGGGCGACTGGGCCAACTGGTTCGGCTCGATGGCTTTCAACGCACTCTATCTGGCCGCGGCCTTCGGGGTGACGCGCCTACTGTTCCAGGTGGTGGGCCGAGGGCGGGTAGCTTTCCTGCTGTGCGCCGCCCTGGGGGCCGGCGGCGGGCTGCTGGTCGAGTGGTTCCTCATCGGCAACTCCCCCTGGGGCAACCCCGACGCCAGCCAGATCGGCATGGCGGCTTACTGGGCGTGCCTGGTCGTCGTGCCGCTCATCCTCGTCGAACCCGACGCCCGCCTGCGTCCGCTCCGGCGCGCCGTCGTCGCCTACGGCCTCGTCTATACCGCGCTGGCCCTGCTGGCCCACTGGCTGCTGCCGTCGGGCGACTGGCGCTATGCCTATCACCTCTGGTCGGTCATTCTGGGGTATGTGGGGTGGCTGGCGCTGTGTGTTGTTGGCTATCTACACGCTCATCGCATGTTGAGTTAGAATAAGCGCCATGTCTAACTTGAGCGTCGCCGAGCTTACCGTCGATGAATTTCGCGCCCTCATCCGTGAAGTGGTGACAGAAACACTCGCGGATTTGCTGACCGATCCCGATGAAGGCCTAGAATTGAGCGATGAATTTGAAGCTGAGCTCCACCAAGCGATGGAACGCTGGCGGGCCGGTCAACAACAGACGCACGCATTAGAAGATATTATTCATGACCTCAGCCTGGAATGACAACGCCCTACGCGGTTCATCTGACAGAAGTGGCCAAGGCCGACTTGGCTCGCCTCGATAAGGTAGTCGCCGTACGGGTTGTCAGGCGCATCCAATGGCTGGCCGAGAACATTGAGAGTACGTCACACAGCCTCTAGTTGGCCCTTGGCAGGGCCTCTACAAGATCCGAGTTGGCGACTATCGCGTTCTCTATCGGATCGAGCGACAAGAAGTTGCCTCTATTGTCGTGGAGTTCGTGCGGCATCGGCGTGAGGTCTACAAGTAGTCTCTCACTCAATCTCGATTTTCGTAATCGCCTCAAAATCCAACGACTTATCGCTGCCTAACACAGCGTGGAGCGCCAGTTGGGCGAACTGGAAGAACGCCTGCAGGTCGGCGATGCGATCCAGGTAGTAACGCGCCAACTGCTGCTCGTCGGCCGACAGCTGGCACTCGGCCGCCTGGAGCTTCTCGATGCTCTCCCCCAGCACGTGCAGCGCCAGTTGCACCTCGCGCTGCTCCCGGCTGCCCAACACGTTGCGGATCACCTGCCACATGTCCGACTCGGCCTTGTAGAACTTGCGCCGCTCGCCGCGCATCCACACCTCTTTAGCCATGCCCCAGCGCTC
>NZ_JAYRVJ010000720.1:0-7581 GCF_041918635.1 Promineifilum sp. (SeqCode) | reverse complement strand
GATCGTGGTGGGGCCGCCTATAGGCTCGGCCGACGCGCACGAGATGGCCTGGCGGCGCGGCCGGGCGCTGTTCCGCCTGCGCGACCGCGCCGGGCGGCACGGCCGCCCCGGCGCGGTCTATCTGGCCTGGCAACTGCCCAACGAGTACACCGGACCGCACGCGACACTGCCGCGCGGCCGCCAGAAGCGCCTGAACCGGGCGCTCGCCGACCTGTTCCATGACGGGATGACGGGGAACGGCGAGCCGCAGCCCACCAGGCGCTTCTACGGCACGGCCAAAGCGGCGGCGCTGGCCCGGCACGAACGGGAGCGCTATTGGCGCGGGCGGGGCGGTGGGGTATGGTACTGGCAAGAGAAATTATGAATAAGAGATTATGAATTATGAATTATGAACGAAGAGCCGGCGTCTTCTTCATAATTCCTAATTCATAATTAGCAAAGAGTTGCACCCATAATCGGGATAAAGTTATGATCAAGAGATGAAACTCCACATCCTCGACACCCGCTTCCAAGGTATGCCTCAAGTCACGGCCGTCTACCTGCTGGTCGGGACGGGCGGCCCGGTACTCATCGAGACCGGCCCCGGCTCCACCCTGCCGGCCGTCCTCGATGGGCTGGCCGCCCACGGCTTCGGCCCCGGCGACATTCGCCACGTGCTGTTGACCCACATCCACCTCGATCACGCCGGGGCGGCCGGCTGGTGGGCGCAACAGGGGGCGCAGATCTACGTCCACCACGTCGGCGCGCCCCACCTGGTGGACCCCGGCAAGCTGCTGGCCAGCGCCACGCGCATCTACGGCGACCGGATGGAATCGCTATGGGGCGAGATCCTGCCCGCGCCGGCCGACCGGGTGACGCCGCTCTACGATGGCGACCGGGTGGAGGCGGGTGGGCTGACGTTCGTGGCCCTCGACACCCCCGGCCACGCCTATCACCACCACGCCTACAAACTGCGTGACTTCCGCAGCGGGGAGATCGCCTTCACGGGCGACGCGGCGGGCATCAACCTGCCGCTGGTGAACCTGGTCGACCTGCCCGCGCCGCCGCCGGAGTTTCACCTGGAAACGTGGCTCCAGACGATCCACCGGCTGGAGAGCGAGGAGTTGCGGACGATCTACCCGACGCACTTTGGGCCGGTGCACGACGTGCATGGGCATCTGGTAGCCCTGCGGGTGCTGATGGTGGACGCGGTAGCGTTCGTGGCCGAGCGGCGGGCGGCGGGGGTGGAGCGGGACGCGCTGGCGGCCGAGTACATCGCCTGGAACCGGCAGCGGGCGTCGGTGCACCACCTCTCCCCCAGCCTGATCGAGAGCTATGAGCTGGCGAACCCGCTGTTTATGTCGGTGGATGGGATTCTGCGGTACCTGCGGAAAAAGCAGGGCTAAGGGGGTTTGTATCTTATCATGCGCTTCTCCCTGGCCGGAGGGCGGCTTAGCATTTTGATGCTGGCCTTGATGCTCAGCGCGCCGCGACCGGCCCCCGCAGAACCACGCAACCCGCGTCTGAGCGGCCCCCTGCAACCCGCCGGCGACGTGATCAACTTTGCCATCAGCCCCGACAACGGCCGCGTCGTCTATGTGGCCGATGCCGAGACGGACGAGGCCTTTGAGCTATACGGCGCGTCCACGCTGGGCGACGACCCGGTTGTCCGTCTCAGCGGCTTGCTGCCCGCCGGCGTCGGCGTCCAATCCTATGACCTCAGCCCCGACAGCCGGCGCGTGGTTTACATCGCCGCCCAGGATACAGCCGGGGTCAAGGAGCTGTACGTCACACCCCTGACCGGCGGCCCCATCGCCAAGCTCAACACCCCCCTGCCCCTCACCAGTGATGTCGAAAATGCCACCATCGCCCCTGATGGCCGCTACGTGGTCTACTTTGCCGATCAGACGGTGGATGGGACGTTTGAACTCCACAGCGCGCCCATCGGCGGCGGCCCGGTCGTCAAGCTCAACGGCGCGCTGACCGCTGGCGGCGAGGTCTGGTTCTATCGCCTGACGCCCCAGGGCCGGGTGGTCTACCTGGCCGACCAGCAAACGGACGAGACGTTCGAACTCTACAGCGCCCCCATTGCCGGCGGGGCGGGGGTGAAGCTGAATGGCCTGCTCGCGGCGGGCGGCGACGTAGCCAGTTTTGCCGTCGGCCCCGACGACCGGGTCATCTACCAGGCCGACCAGACGACCGACGATACGCATGAACTCTATAGCGCGCCGGTCGGCGGCGGGGCAGCGGCGCGGCTGAACCCAGCGCTGGTCAGCGGCGGCGACGTGGAACGATTTGCCCTGTCGCCCGACGGCCGGCGCGTCGCCTACATGGCCGACCAGGATACCAACGATGTGGTCGAGTTGTACCTGGCTCCCGCGGGCGGCGGGCCGGTCGTGCGGCTTAACGGCCGGTTGACAGCCGGGGGAGACGTGGCCGCCTTCGCGGTCACGAACGACCACGTGGTCTATCTGGCTGACCAGCACACGAACGACCTGTTCGAGCTATACAGCGCCCCCCTGGACGGCGGCCCGGCGGTCAAGCTGAACGGGCCGCTGGGCGCGAGGGGGCTGATCTGGTCATTCGAGATCGCCCCCGACGGGCGCTGGGTCGTCTACCGCGCCAGAGTGGGGAGAGACGGCCCGTACCAGCTTTACAGCGCGCCCATTGTCGGCGGTACCGTGGCGCGGCTGAATGGGCCGCTGCCGGCCGGGGGGAATGTCTACGAAAGCCGGATCAGCAGCGCGCTGGGCCGCGTGTTCTATCGGGCCGACCAGGACGCCGCCGGGCGCGTGGAACTCTACAGCGCGCCCATCACCGGCGGAGCGGGCGCGCGGCTCAACGGGCCGCTGGTCGCCGGGGGCGACGTGGTGAGCTTCCGGCTCAGCCCCGACGGCCGGCGGGCCATCTATCTGGCCGATCAGGAAGTGGACGAGCAGGTTGCGCTGTTTGCCGCCTTTGACGACCGCCAGTTGACGCCGACAGTCTACATGCCCGTGGTGCGCCGCTAATTGGTTGAGCCAAGACCTGACAGGTGGGCGGCCTGAAGGTTCATTTCCGCCAGAGAGGCTTTGGCCGCCCACCTGCCAGGTCTTCGCACTCTATATGGCATTGCTGGCCCGCGAAGATATAATCCTGAGTAGTTCCGGCCGCATCTCGACAGGCTGGACGCGGCCGGCCATCCATCGCAATCAGTATGGAGGCCCTTCATGACTACTTCCACCCACGCCAGGCGGCTGCGCTTCGCGCTGTTGTTGCCGGCGGCCGTCCTGCTCATCTTCCACTTCTCGTCCCAAGCGGCTCCCCAGGCGCCGGTTAACGTCAAGATCAGCGGCGTATTGCCGCCCGACGGCGACGTGAACCAGCAGTACTTCTACATCAGCGCCAACAGCCAGTACGTCGTCTACGCCGCCGACCCCAACGGGAACGACGCGTTGGAAGTGTTCAGCGCGCCCACGACCGGCGGGAGCGCGCCGGTCAGTGTGTCCGGGCCGTTGCCGCCCGGCGGCGACTGGCCGGGCTACAGGATTACGCCCGATAGCGCGCGGGTGGTCTACAGCGCGGCCCGCGACACGGCCGGCGTGCGGGAACTGTACAGCGCGCCCATCGCCGGCGGCGCGTCGGTTAAGCTGAACGGCCCGCTGGTGGCCGGCGGCGACGTCGGCAGCTACGCGATTAGCCCCGACAGCAGCCGCGTGGTGTACGTAGCCGATCAGGACATCGACGAGGTGTACGAACTGTACAGCGCGCCCATCGCCGGCGGGGCATCGGTTAAGCTGAATACCCCGCTGCCGGCCGGCGGCGAAGTGGGCGACCTCAAGATAGACCCGACCAGCAGCCGGGTCATCTATGAGGCCAAACAGACGGCGAGCGGGCCATACGAACTGTATAGCGCGCCCATCGCCGGCGGCGCGCCGGTCAAGCTCAGCGGCCTGATGGTGGCCGGCGGCTCCATTTTGGGGTTCTCCGTCAGCGACGTGGGCGGCTGGGTCGCCTACACGGCCGACCAGGAGACCGACGAGACGTGGCAGGTCTACGCCGTGCCTATGGCCGGTGGGACGGCTGTCCGGCTCAACCCGCCGCTGGCCGCCGGCCGGGACGCGACGGGCCACCTCATCAGCCCCGACGGGACGCGGGTCGTTTACTGGTCTGACCAGGAGACGGACGAAGTCCGGGAGCTATTCGTTGTGCCCATCACCGGTGGGGCGGCGACGAAGCTGAACGGGCCGCTCGTCGCCGGGGGCGACGTCGGCTCGGCGGAGTTCAGTGCGGACGGCAGCCGGGTGGTCTACGGGGCGGATCAGGAAACGGATGGGGTCGTAGAGATTTTCAGCACGCCCCTCACCGGCGGCGCGCCGGTCAAGCTCAACGGCCCGCTGCTTCCCCCCTATTACATTCTCGAATTCATGCTCAGCCCGGACGGCCAGCGCGTGGTCTACCGAACCGCGCAGAACACCGCCGGGGTGGCTGAGGCGTACAGCGTGCCCACCGCCGGCGGCGCGCCGGTCAGGCTGAACGGCCCGCTGGTCACCAACGGCGATGTGGACGACGTGAAGGTCAGCCCGGACAGCAGCTACGTGGTCTATTGGGCTGACCAGGACGTGAACGAGGACTGGGAGCTTTACCGCGCGCCCATCGCCGGCGGGACGGCTGTGAAGGTGAACGGGCCGCTGGTGGACGGGGGCGACGTGGGCGAGATCACGGCCCACTACTACCTGATCAGCGCGGACAGCCGCAAGGTGGTCTATCTGGCCGATCAGCTGGTGGACGAGCAGTGGGAACTGTTCGCCACGTTCGACGACAGCTTGCCGGCGGCGCGGCCGGTTTACGTGCCGGTCATTTCCCACAGGTGAGGTCGCCGCGGATGGATGGGATGAACGTGGATTGAACCGGAAACGGCGTTCGTGGGGGTAATCATGATAAGCACAAGTTATGCCAGCCGGCTGTTCGTCGCGCTGGCCTTCCTGTTCGGCGCTGTGTTGCTATTGCACCGGGGCGCGCCCGCCGGGGCGACGCCGCAAATGTTGGTGAACGTCAAGCTCAACGGCGACCTGCAACCTAATGGCAGTGTTATGCAGTTTATGTTAAGCCCAGACAGTCGCTTTGCGGTCTACGTGGCTGACGCGCAGACGGATAACGCCCGGGAACTGTATAGTGCGCTCTCGAACGGCAAGGGTGAGCCGGTCCGCCTCAGCGGGCTCCTGCCGTCCGGCAGCGGCATTAGCTACTTCGCCATCACGTCTGACAGCGCCCGGGTGGTCTACACCGCGCCGCAGGAGACGGCAGGGGTGGTCGAGTTGTTCACCACGCCCATCGCCGGCGGGCCGATCGTTAAGCTGAATGCTCCACTGGTCGCCGGCGGTATGGTCGCCAACTTCCAGCTGAGCCCTGACGGGGCGCGGGTCGTGTATTGGGCTGACCAGCAGGCGGATGAGGCTTACGAACTCTTCAGCGTAGCCATCACCGGCGGTCAGGTGACCCGGCTGAACAGCTCGCTCGCCGCCTTCCGCGACGTCCGGTTCTTTCGCGTCAGTCCCGACGGCCAGCGCGTGGTGTACGATGCCGACCAGCAGTCGGATGATATTTACGAACTCTACAGCGTGCCCATCGCCGGCGGCGCGTCCACCCGGCTCAACGGCCCGTTCGTCGGTGGCGGCAGTGTCGATTTCAGTTATCAGATCAGTCCCGATGGCGACCGGGTGGTGTACAGAGCTGATCAGCAGACAGACGAGGTCCATGAACTTTACAGTGTGCCCATTGCCGGCGGCGCGGCCGTCAAGCTCAACGGCGTGCTCGTTACCGGCGGCGACGTAGCGGGTTTTGGCATCAGCCCCGACAGTCGCCGGGTGGTGTATTCAGCCGACCAGCAGGCGGACGATGTCTACGAACTCTATAGCGCGCCCATCACCGGCGGCGCGGCCGTCAAGCTCAACGGCGCGCTCGTCGCCGGCGGCGATATCTGGTCGCTTTTTAAGATCAGCCCCGATAGCAGTCGAGTCGTTTATCTCGCCGATCAACAGACGGACGAGACTCTGGAGCTCTATAGCGCGCCCATCGCCGGCGGCGCGGCCGTCAAGCTCAACGGCTTGCTGACCCCGGGCGGCGACGTGACGGCCGCCCTCAACCAAAATCTCCAGATCAGCCCCGACAGCAAGCGGGTGGTGTATGGCGCCGATCAGGATACCGACAACACGGTCGAACTCTACAGCGCGCCCATCACCGGCGGCGCGGTCGTCAAGCTCAATGGCCCGCTGGCCGGCCATCACGTCCGCGATCTGTTGATCAGCCCTGACAGCAAGCAGGTGGTGTATCGCGCCGACCAGGAGGCGGCCGACGTCTGGGAGCTTTACAGCGTGCCCATCGCCGGCGGCGGGGCCACGAAAGTGAACGGCCCGCTGGTCACCGACGGCGACGTCCACTGCTGTTATGAGTTTAGCCCCAACGGCCGCCAGGTGGTCTACGAAGCTACCCAGGAAGTGGTCGATCGCTTCGAGCTTTTCGCCACGTTCGACGACAGCCTGTTAGCGCCGCCGACGTTTTATATGCCGGTCATCGTACGAAGGTGAGCTACTTGACTGCGCTACTGCCGGCCGACCCAAATTTGCGGCGGTATGACGTGCCGGTGATCTGGTAGGGACTAGGTTTTAGGGATTAGGGGCTAGGGAAGCGCGTTCTTCCCTAGCCCCTAACCCCTAACCCCTAACCCCTAGCCCCTACTCATAATTAGCCTTAATCCCCACCGGATTCAACGCCAGCCCGGCGGCGACGAGGTGGCCGACGTCGCCCAGGCCCAGGCAGCGCGGCGTGGCGTAGCGCTCGTTGCGCTCGTCGAACAGGACGGTGGTGATCGACGCCGGGTGCAGGTAGAAGCCGACCCACATCAGCGACACGGGCACGGCCAGCAGGTGGGCCAGCCAGGCCAGCCCCGCCCCATTGTGACAGAAGACGGCCAGCCGGCGGCGGTTGGGCCGCTCAATGCGGTAGAGGCCGCCGTCGCGCACGTAGCCGTGGCGGGCCAGAAAGTCGTCGGAGCCGGCCTGGATGGCCTCGACGCGGGCGCGCACTTCCGGGAAGTCATAGGGCGGGAAGGTGTGCCAGTTGTCGAGCATGGGCAGCGGCGCGTGGCGGCGCAACAGCTCGCCGCTCAGGTCGAAGACGTGGGGCGGGCGCGACAGGAACGGGTCGTCGGCGCGCACGTCCATCAGTTCGGCCGGCCATTCTTCGACGGCGCAGGGCAGGCCGGTCAGGTCAGCCGTGTACTGCATCGTCTGGCGGGCGCGGCCCATCGGCGAGCTGTAGAGGTCGGTCAGCCCCTCGCCGGCCAGACGGCCGGCCAGGGCGCGCGCCTCGGCGTGGCCCGCGGGGGTCAGGGCGTCGGCGGCGTAGTCGGGGGTGGCGTGACGGAGAATGTAGAGGCGCATGGGCAGTAATTCAGTGGGTCAGTAGGGGCAGACCTGCGTGTCTGCCCAGGTGTTCAGTAAGCAGTAAGCAGTATTCAGTATTCAGTAGGTCAGTTGGGAGTGATTGTAGCAGGGGGAGGGAGACCTGACAGGTGTTTGGGGGAACCTGTCAGGTCTGTGGCAGGCGGAGCAGGCCGTTAGT
>NZ_JAYRVJ010000719.1:0-1909 GCF_041918635.1 Promineifilum sp. (SeqCode) | reverse complement strand
CGCCTCAGCCCCATCGCCGAGATTCTGACGCAGATTCTCGGCTTCGAGGAGACCGGCCGCCAGCCGGCGCCCGACAACGCCGGGGAGGAGGCCATCCGCTTCGGCATGGACGGCGGCGGGCCGGGCAAGGAAGTGCAGGTGATCGTCCAACCGGAGGAGCGCCGCGCCCGGCTAGGCGGGGGCGGCGTGCACCACGTCGCCTTCCGCATCCCCGACGAGGATGCCTTGCACGCCTGGGATGACCGGCTGGGCCGGTTTGGCCTGCGCACATCCGGGATGGTCGACCGCTACTACTTCAAGTCGCTCTACTTCCGCATCTCCAACGGCATCCTCTTCGAGCTGGCGACGGACGGCCCCGGCTTCGCCACCGATGAGAGCCTGGAGACGCTCGGGGAGCGGCTGGCCCTGCCGCCCTTCCTGGAGCCATACCGGCGCTCCATCGAGGCCGGCCTGCGGCCACTAGAGTTGGTGTAGGGAAGAAGAATGATCTGCCGATTACGCCTATTGCTCCGAAAAATCTGCGTAATCTGCTCCCCCTACGGGGAGGGGGCGACCGCCGGTCTCGACGCCAGCAAGCTTAGGTAATTTGGCCCCTTGCGCATCCGCGCGTCTGCCGCTAAAAATGGCTGACCCGCGGCGGGAGCTTCCGGCGGGCAAGAGGAACACGGATGCGTATTCAACCTGCTATTGATGGGGCAGCGCGTCGGGCGCTGCTCCTTTTTATGTCGGCGGTTTTGCCGCTGCTGTTCGTGGCCGGCGTCGCGGCGCAGATGGTCGCCGTCCCCGGCGATCCGTCCGACTCGTCCATGCCACCCCTGGAGGGAGGCGCGCCGGCTGAGCCGCCGGTGCTTGTCCCGGCGCAACCGGCCGGCGCGCCGCAAGCCCCGGCTGCCGGCGACGCGCCCGCCATTAATGTCTGGTATGGCCAGACGCAGCGCGTCGGCCATCGGGGCGATCCGCAAAAGTGGGTCAACATCCTCGGCAACGTAACCTCGGCCGCGCCGCTGACCGGGCTTAGCTACAGGCTCAACGGCGGCCCGTCGCGCCCGCTAACGGTTGGGCCGGACGACGAGCGCCTGGCGCTGGCCGGCGATTTCAACATCGAACTGGACTACACCGACCTGCGGTCGGGGGCCAACCAGGTGGCGATCACGGCCACCGACAGCGCCGGCGGCGCGCGGACGATCAACGTGACGGTCAACTACCAGGGCGGCGCGCTGAACTGGCCGTCGGGAACCTACGTCTACGACTGGGCCGGCGCGTCGCGCATTGACGACGTGGGCCAGGTGGTGGACGGGCATTGGACGCTCCAGAGCGGCGGTGTGCGGCCGACGGTGCTCGATTTCGACCGCCTGATCGCCCTGGGCGACCTATCCTGGCGCGACTACACCGTCACCGTGCCCGTCACCTTCTTCGGCATCGACGAGAGCGGCTATCTGGCCCCCAGCAACGGGCCGGGCGTGGGTATCATGGTGCGCTGGGCGGGCCACTACGACGACGGCGACGGCAAGACACCCCTGACCGGCTGGCGGCGACTGGGCGCACTGGCCTGGTACCGCTGGCGGCGGCAGGGCGACGTGTACACTGAGGGCCTCCAGATGCTCGGCCATCTGGGCCGCGAGCTTGGCTCCAGCGCCCGCACGCTGAAGGTCAACACAACCTACACCTTCAAGCTCCAAATCCAGTCGGGCAATAACCTGACGGCGCCGTCCACCTACCGCTTCAAGGTCTGGGAGGCCGGCCGCACCGAGCCGGCGGGGTGGGACATCGAGCAGCGCGGCATCCCCGGCGAGCCGACGGGCGGGTCGGTGCTGCTGCTGGCCCACCACGTGGACGCCCGTTTCGGTGCGGTGCGCGTCGAACTGGCGTCAACCCGGCCGCGGCCGTCGCTTACCGTGCGCTATGCCGG
>NZ_JAYRVJ010000718.1:0-2275 GCF_041918635.1 Promineifilum sp. (SeqCode) | reverse complement strand
GCCTCGCCCGGCGCGATCTCGAAGCCGGTCGCATAGTCGCCAATGGCCGTGGCCTCGCCGCCGGCGACATCCACCAGCCACACCTGGCCGGCGCAGCAATCGGCGCTACCCTCGGCTGACGGCGCGACGACGGCCGCGGCGATGAGCGCGCCTGCCGGCGACCAGGCCGCGTCCTGCAGGCCCTCGCTGCGGAAGATGCAGTCGGCCGGCGCATTGTCGAGGTGATAGATGCACAGTTGGCCGTCCTGGGCGACGTAGGCCAGGGCGCGACTGTCGGGCGACCAACTGGGGGCCAACATGGCCACGCCGCGGCCGGCGCCGATGGCCTGGCCCGTCGTCAGGTCGAGCGCCGCCGCCCCGCCCCAGTGGCCGTTGAGGGCCAGCAGCCGGCCGTCAGGGGAAACGACCGGCGGGCGGTAGCTGACGATGGCCCCCACCGCGTCGGGATCGTCCGCGTCCTCCAGCGGTTGGGCCGTCAATTGTTGGCCGGAGCCGTCCCGAAGGGAGGCGCGGTAGAGGTGGCCGTCGGGGCGATAGATGAGCAGCGGCGCGCCCTCGGCGGGCGCGGCAGCCGGCGTGGCGGACGGGTTGGACGTGGGCAACGGGAAGGGATAGGGCACGACCTCGGCCAACTCCGCGTCCGGCAGCAGCCGCTCCACCGCGCCGTTCGGCTCGGCGCGCAACGTCCAGATATCGTAGCGCCCCTCGCCGTGGTCAGCCTCGGCCAGCAGGAGACTATCGTCCCCGCTCCAGCGCAGCAGGTTGATGTAGAACGCGCCCGGAACCGTCCCCACGATCTGCGTTTCGCCGCCGGTCATATCGTAGACGGCGATGGCGATACCCTCGTCGGTGCGCGGCAGGGTATAGGCCAACTTCTGGCCGTCGCGCGAAAAGGCCAAACGATGCGCGCCGGACCCAGACGCTTCCGTGTAGATGCGGGTGACCTCTTCGCCGGCGACAGTGATGGTGCGCAATCCTCCATCTCTCTGCAAAAGCAGGTGCGAGTCGCCGGCCAGCCACTCCGCGCCGCCCAGCGGTTCGGGCGAGAGCGTGTTGCCTTCCAGATCATATACCAGAGTGTGCATCAACAGGAATTGACCATCGGGTGACCAGGATATCTCGCTTGTGTGGTACTCAGCCCCGTAGGTCTCGCGGACGGCTAACTCGCGAGCCGGCTCGCCGTCCGGCGGCACGAGCCAGTAGGTGAAGGTGAGGTCTGTCCCCTCGGCCCCGCTCGGCTCGTGCTGCACTCCGGTCATCGTGACAATCCAGCGACCGTCGGGCGACCAGTGGGCGTAGAGCGGCCATAGACCGTCGTGCTGAAAGAGCGGCATCGGCGCGGCCCCCTCAGCAACATTTAGGGTATACAGCGTGTCGCCCGCTACGTAGGTAATCGCATCGCTGGTCGGGCTCCACGTGGCGATCACGCCGTCCGATAGCAACTCCCGCGCCGCGCCCGCTTCCAGGTCGATCAGCCACGTGCCGGTTCCCTCTACGTCGTATTCGGGATAGCTGGCGAGACCCGGCACCAGGAGGTAGCGGCCGTTCGGCGAGAGTTGGGGGCGGAAATTGAAGAAGTACCGGCCGGGCGCGTTGTTCTCGCTCGGGCCGTATAGCACGTCGAAGTCGGCCGTGAGATAGGGCAGCGCCGGCAGCGTCCGCAGCGACCAGTAGGTGTCCCAGGGCGGCGGCTGGTCGGGCGAGGCCGGGATGCCAACGATGGACGAATAGAGGACGAGCGTGCCGTCAATGGGCGTCGTTGTGAGGGTTGGGGGTACTGTCACCGTGGGGGCAGCCGGCCCGGTCGTGGCGGTGGCCGCGACCGTTGGCTCGGGGAGAGGCGTCGCCATGTCGGTCGCCGCGGGTGTCGCGGCGGGAACGGTCGGCCCGGCTGGCTCGGTCGGGGCCGCGACACTCGCCGTCGATTGCTCACCGACCACCGCCGGCTGTGATGCGCAACCGAGCAGGACGAGTACCAGCAACAAGTAGGTCAACGAGAATCTGCGGTGCATGTGAGTCTCCGTTTTGCATTACCTAGTATGCGGCCGCCCCGGTTCAGGGAACGGGATAGGGAACAACCTCGATGAGTTCGCCGTTTTCCACAATCACTTGTTCCGCGCCGTTCGGCTCAACGCTCACCGCCACGATCTGGGGTGTGTTGTCTTGAACAATGCTCAACAGCACGTATCTGCCATAGGTACTCCAGCGCAACAGCGAGGCCGGCCCGGAGTGGATGTCCCGGCTCTCGCCGCGCTCCAAATCGTAGACGAATACG
>NZ_JAYRVJ010000717.1:0-10535 GCF_041918635.1 Promineifilum sp. (SeqCode) | reverse complement strand
CTCAATTCGCCCAGCGCATAGATGTCCACCATCGTCCGGTGGATAAAGACGTAGCTCTCGTGCGGCGTTCGATCGGTCATGGCGCGACCTGGTACAGCGTTTCGCAACAATGATAGCGCAAAGTTTCAGACCTGACAGGTGGAGGCCACCAGTTTCGCGCTGGTGAAGGTACTAGCGGCCGCCCACCTGTCACCTCTTTCGCCAGCCGCCCTCTCTTCCCCTGGCCCCTGGCCCCTGGCCCCTGGCCCCTAGCCCCTAGCCCCTATCCCCTAGCCCCTAGCCCCTCTCTTACGCGCTTCTAATTGACGCTGATCCGCCGCCATGTTATGATCGCTCTGGCCTCTTTTAGCACTCCCTGGCGGCGAGTGCTAAGCGGGCCGCTAGAGTGGAATGTACCACGCGACCGGGTATGGCGGGGCCAAGGGGCTACTCACCCGGTCGTCGAGCGCCTTGTGAGCATGACCGAGTTCCATCAACTGACTGAGCGTCAAGAGCGCATCCTGGCGATGGTCGTCCGCAGTTTCATCGAGACGGGCCGGCCGGTCGGTTCGCGCACCCTGGTGGAGGCGTTCGGCCTCGACGTCAGTTCGGCCACGGCGCGCAATGACCTGGCCGCGCTGGGCGAGTTGGGCTACGTGGCCCAGCTGCACACCTCGGCCGGCCGCATCCCCACCGAGCGCGGCTACCGCTACTTCGTCCAGAAGCTGCTGGGCGAATTCCACCTGCCGCTGCACGAGCGGCAGATGATCCGCCACCAGTTCCATCAGGCCCGGCTGGAGCTTGACCAGTGGATGCGCCTGTCGGCGGCCATTCTGGCCCGCACGGCGCGCAGCGCCAGCTTCGTCACCGCCCCCCAGGCGCGCGCCAACCGCTACAAGCACCTCCAGCTTATCGCCACGCAGGGCCGGCTGGTGCTGATGGTGCTCGTCCTCTATGGCGGCGAGGTGAAGCAGCAGATGTTGACGCTGGCCGAGCCGCTGTCGCAGGCGCGCCTCAGCGCCGCCGCCGACCGGCTGAACAGCCTCTTCCTGGACATGGACTCCGACGAGGTGGCCGCGCGGGCCAAGGCCGGCCATCTGGACACGCTGGAAGAGGAGATGAGCCGTCTGGTGGTGGACACCCTGCGCCGGACGGATTACCAACCCATCAGCGACGTTTACCGCGATGGGCTGGTCAACATATTGGACGACGAGGGCACGCGCCACGTCGTGCGGCTGCTGGAAGAGCGCACGCTGCTGGCCTCGGTGCTGGCCGACACGCAGGCGCAGGGCGGCGAGGGCGTGCAGGTGGTCATCGGCGGCGACGGCCGCTGGGAAGAGTTGCGCGACTGCACCATGATCCTGTCGCGCTACGGCGTCACCGACAGCTTTTCCGGCACGGTGGCCGTGGTCGGCCCGACGCGCATGCCCTATGACCGCAACGTGGCCGCCGTGCGCTACGTCGCCGACCTGATGAGCGGCTTCGTCTATGAGTACTTCGCGCAGGAGCCGACGGAGGCGCGGGCCAACATCCTGGAACAAAGTGAGGTAGAGACTGATCGTGATGAATGACGAACGAGTGCGAGAGGAAACCGGCAACGTCCTGGAGGGCGAGTTGGTCGATGCGGCCGAGACCGCGACCGGCGCCCCCCTGGAGGAGCAGTTGGCCGCGGCCCAGGCCGAGGCGGCGCGCTACCTCGACGGCTGGCAGCGCACCCAGGCCGAATTTGCCAACGCCCGCAAGCGGTTCGACAAGCAGCGGGCCGAGGCCTATGCCAGCGCCAACGCTGACCTGGTCGGCAAGCTGCTGCCGCTCATCGACGACCTGGAGCGCGCCGTGAGCAGCGCCCCGGAGAGCGTGCAGCGCGACCCGTGGTTTGCCGGCGTGGGTCTGGTGTACCGCAAGATGATGTCCACGCTGGAGGAGTTGGGTGTACAGCCCATCCCGGCCGTGGGCGAGCCGTTCGACCCCAACTGGCACGAGGCGCTCTCGCCGGAGCCGTCCAACGAGCACGATAGCGGAACCATCGTCCGCGAGCTGCGGCGCGGCTACCGGCTGGGCGATCAGGTCGTCCGGCCGTCGCTGGTAACCGTGGCGGCGTAACAACGATTCATCTAGACCTGACAGGTTCCAGAAAACCTGTCAGGTCTGTTCGCAATTATTAGAGAGGACAGCAGAGATGGCAAAGATAATCGGTATCGATCTGGGCACAACGAACTCCGTTGTCGCCGTCATGGAGGGCGGAGAGCCTGTCGTCATTCCCAGCGCGGAGGGCAGCCGGCTCTTCCCGTCGGTCGTGGCCGTGAACCCGAAGACGGGCGAGCGGCTGGTCGGCCAGGTCGCCAAGCGGCAGGTGGTCATCAACTCGCAGAACACCGTCTACTCGGTCAAGCGCTTCATGGGCCGCAAGTACAACGACCCCGAGGTGCAGCGAGCCAGAAGCTACGTGCCCTACGAAGTGCGCGAGGCCCCCAACGGCGACATTCGCGTGGTCATGAACGCCCGCGAATACTCCCCGCCGGAGATTTCGGCCATGATCTTGCAGAAGATCAAGACCGACGCCGAGGCGTATCTGGGCGCGACGGTGACCCAGGCGGTCATCACCGTGCCGGCCTACTTCAACGACAGCCAGCGCCAGGCCACCAAGGACGCGGGCAAGATCGCCGGCCTGGAGGTGATGCGCATCGTCAACGAGCCGACCGCGTCGTCGCTGGCCTATGGGCTGGGCAGCAAGAACGATGAACTCATCGCCGTCTATGACCTGGGCGGCGGCACGTTCGACATCTCCATCCTGGAGGTGGGCGACGGCGTCTTCGAGGTCAAGTCCACCAACGGCGACACCTTCCTGGGCGGCGACGACTTCGACCAGCGCGTCATCGACTGGGCGGCCGACCAGTTCAAGATGCAGGAAGGCATTGACCTGCGCAACGACAGGCAGGCCCTGCAGCGCCTGCGCGAGGCGGCCGAGAAGGCCAAGATCGAGCTGTCCACGACGATGCAGAGCGAGCTGAACCTGCCCTTCATCACCGCCGACGCCACCGGCCCCAAGCACCTGAACCTGACGCTGACCCGCGCCAAGCTGGAGCAGCTGACGGAAGACCTGGTGCAGCGCTCCATCGAGCCGTGCCGCAAGGCGCTGAAGGACGCCGGCGTGACGACCGACAAGGTCGCCGAGGTCATCCTGGTCGGCGGCATGACGCGCATGCCGGCCATCCAGGAGGCGGTGCGCAAGTTCTTCGGCAAGGAGCCGCACAAGGGCGTGAACCCCGACGAGGTGGTGGCGCTGGGCGCGGCCATCCAGGCCGGCGTGCTGGGCGGCGACGTGAAGGAAGTCGTCCTGCTCGACGTGACGCCGCTGACGCTGGGCATCGAGACGCTGGGCGCGATCGCCACGCCGCTCATCGAGCGCAACACGACCATCCCGACCAAGAAGAGCCAGGTCTTCTCGACGGCGGCCGACGGCCAGACGCAGGTGGAGATTCACGTGGTGCAGGGCGAGCGGCCGATGGCCCACGACAACAAGAGCCTGGGCCGCTTCATCCTCGACGGCCTCCCGCCCGCGCCGCGCGGCGTCCCGCAGATCGAGGTGTCGTTCGACATCGACGCCAACGGCATCCTCAACGTCAGCGCCCGCGACAAGGCCACCAACCGGCAGCAGGCCATGCAGATCATCCCGTCCAGCGGTCTGGCCAAGGATGAGATCGACCGCATGATGCGCGACGCCGAAGGGCATGCCGCCGAGGACTCGCGCCGCAAGCAGGAAGTGGAGGCCCGCAACGTGGCCGACTCGACCGTCTACGGCGCGGAGAAGTTCCTGCGCGACAACAGTGACAAGATTCCGGAGTCGAACCGGGCGGCTGTGCAGAGCCAGATCGACGCCGTGAAGTCGGCCATGGACGGCGGCGACCCCGACGGGATTCGCAGCGCCGCCGAGCGGCTGGAGCAGGCGCTGCAGGCGGCCGGCGCGGCCATGTACCAGCAGAGCGGCGGCCAGCCGGGCGGCCCGACCGGCCCTGATGGCGGCCCCGCCGGCGACGGCCGCGCCGATGAGGACGTGGTCGAGGGTGAGTTTAGCGAGAATTAGGGGCTAGGTTCTAGGGGCCAGGGGCCAGGGGAAGAACGCTCTTCCCTGGTCCCTGGCCCCTGGCCCCTAACCCCTATCGATGATAGATTTCGAGGGTCAGGCGCGAGGCTCCAGGAAAGAACGCTCTTCCCTAGCCTCTAGCCCCTAACCCCTATCGATGATAGATTTCGAGGGTCAGGCGCGAGGCTCCAGGAAAGAACGCTCTTCCCTAGCCCCTAGCCCCTAGCCCCTAGCCCCTAACCCCTATCTTATGACGAAGCGCGACTACTACGACGTTCTTGGCGTGGGCCGGACGGCGACGAAAGAGGATCTGAAAAAGCAGTACCGGCGTCTGGCGCGCCAGTACCACCCGGACGTGAGCAGCGAACCGGACGCCGCCGACCGCTTCAAGGAGATCAGCGAGGCGTACGAGGTGCTGTCCGACGACGACAAGCGGGCGGCCTATGACCGCTTCGGCCATGCCGGCGTGGGCAACGGCGGCTTCGGGGGCTTCGACCAGCAGGGCTTCGGCGGTTTCGCCGACATCTTCGAGGAGTTCTTCGGCACGTTCAGCGGCGCGGGGGCCGGCCGGCGGCGGCGGCAGGGGCCGCGGCGCGGCGTCGATCTGCGCTACGACCTGACCATCACCTTCGAGGAAGCCATCTTCGGCGCGGAGCGCGACATCGAGTACCGCCGGCCGGAGGTGTGCCACGTGTGCGGCGGCAACGGCGCGGAGCCGGGATCGAAGCCCATCGCCTGCACCACCTGCAACGGCTCCGGCGAGGTGCGCCGCGTCCAGCAATCCATCCTGGGCCAATTCGTCAACGTCGCCACCTGCCCGACCTGCAACGGCACGGGCGAACTCATCCCCACCCTGTGCCATGAGTGCAACGGCCGCAAGCTGGTCGAGCGGACGGTGACCAAGAAGGTCAAAGTCCCGCCGGGCGTGGACAGCGACACGCAGATTCGCCTGACGGGCGAGGGCGGGGCGGGGCTGGACGGCGGGCCGTCGGGCAACCTGTTCGTCGTGCTGACCGTCGCGCCGCATGAGTTCTTCCAGCGGCGGGGCGATGACGTGGTGCTCGACCTCCAGATCAACGTGGCCCAGGCCGCGCTGGGGGACGAGATCCTGGTTCCGACGGTGGACGGCGAGGAGGCGCTGCACGTGCCGCCGGGCACGCAGTCGGGTAAGGTCTTCCGCCTGCGCGACCACGGTGCGCACAAGCTGGATCGCAGCGGGCGCGGCGCCCACGTCGGCCGCGGCGACCAGCTGGTCATCGTCCAGGTCGTCGTGCCCAAGAGCCTGACCCCCGAGCAGAGAGACCTCTTCCAGCAACTCGGCCGCACCCTCGGCAAAGAGGTCGTGCCGCAGAAGGATAAGGGCATCCTGGGACAGTTGAAGGATGCGTTGGGCGATCTGTTCGGATAAAGAGCGGGGGAGCAGGGGGGCGGGGGAGCGGGGGAGAGTGCAGAGTCCGCATCCTCAGATGCGGGCGGGACTCCTCTACGACAACGACCACGAGAAACACCCATGACCGACTCCCCCATCCCCCCCGCCCCCCTGCCCCCCCGCTCCCCCGCTCCCCTCTACTGGCTCGAAATCAGCGTCCGCACCGACGGCGAAGGGGCCGAAGCCGTGGCCGAGGCGCTGCGGCCGTTCGCCTATCAGGAGAGCGTCGTCCTGGAGCAGCTGGGCGACGAGACCAACCTCGACCCGGCCGCCCTGGAGCCCTACGTCACGGTCAAGATCTACGTGCCCGAAACGGACGACTCCCCGGCGTTGCGGCGGCGGGTGGAGGAGATTCTCTACCACCTGGGCCGGCTCTACCCCCTGCCAGCGCCGCTGTTCCGCGAGCTGGCCGACGAAGATTGGGCCAACGCCTGGAAAGACCACTACCGCCCCTTCCGGCTGGGCCGCCGGCTGAAGATTCGCCCGACGTGGCTGGCCCACGAGCCGGACGACGACGCCCGCCCCGACGACATCACCCTGGTGCTCGACCCCGGCATGGCCTTCGGCACCGGCCTCCACCCGACCACGCAGGGCTGCCTGCAAGCGCTGGAGGACGTGGTGCGGCCGGGCCTAACGGTCTTGGACGCGGGCACAGGCTCCGGCATCCTGTCCGTGGCCGCGGCCAGGCTGGGCGCGGTCGAGGTGGCGGCCTTTGACACCGACGCGCTGGCCGTGCGCGCCACCCGCGAGAACGCGGCGCAGAACGGCGTGGCCGACCGCATCCACGTCTGGCGCGGCGAGCTGGACAGCGTCCTGGCCGAGACAGGGCGCGCGACGTGGGACGTGGTCGTCGCCAACATCCTGGCCCCGGTCATCATTCAGTTGTTGTCGGAGCAGGGGTTGCTGGACTACGTGGCCCCCGGCGGCGCGCTCATCCTGAGCGGCATCATCGACGAGCAGGGGCCGGAGGTGGAGGAAGCGCTCCGCGCCGCCGGCGGCCACGTGCAGCGCACGATTGCGGCCGGCGATTGGGTGACGCTGGTAGGGGCTAGGGGCTAGGGGCTAGGGGCCAGGGGCTAGGGGCCAGGGAAGAGCGCGCCCGGGAAACGCGAAAATGGCTACGGGTCAGGACGGACAATACGGATACCCTGAGGTATCCGTACCCTCCGTCTTGACCCGTAGCCATTCTTAGAGGCCAAGAGGCAAGGCCAGGTTTTAGGGGCTAGGGGTTAGGGGTTAGGGAAGAACACTTCTTCCCTAACCCCTAGTCCCTAGAACCTAGCCCCTAGAACCTAGAACCTGGCCCCTACGCTTCCGGCGCGGGCACGTTGCGGCGATAGCGGTAGGTGATCCGGCCGCGGCCCATGTCGTAGGGCGTCATCTCGACGCGCACGCGGTCGCCCAACAGGATGCGGATGTAGTGCTTGCGCATCCGGCCGGACAGGTACGACAGGACTTTGTGGCCGTTGTCCAACTCCACCGTGAACTGCGTATTCGGCAGCAGTTCCATCACCGTGCCTTCGACTTCTAGCTTCTCTTCCTTAGTTGCCATACATTCCTTATGGTAGGGGCTAGGGTAGGGTAGGGGCGGGTTTCAAACCCGCCCCTACGTCACCTGGCCCCTTTACTCGGCGGCGGCGGCCGCCTCTTCGTCTACTTCCTCTTCAGCGTCCTCAGCCGCGTCGGCGGTGGCCGCGGCGGCCTCTTCGGCGTCTTCATCGACGTAGGCGGGCAGGGGCAAATCCTCCGGCTCCGGGGCTACGTCGGCCTCTTCCACTTCGGCGATGAGCGCGTCCACCAGCGACTCGCGGGCCTCCAGCGGCGGCTCATCCGCGTCGATGACCAGCGCCGGCACGTCGCGGACGATGGGGGCCGGCGGCTCCTCGGCCGCGGCCGGGGCGGCGGCTTCCGCCGCCGGGGTCTCAACCTCGGCCGGCTCTTCGACCACGGGGGCCTCGGCCGCTACGGCCTCAGCCGCTACGGCCTCGACCGCCTCGACCGGCGCGACGGCCGGCTCGCTCACCGCCGCCTGGACTTCTTCGGCTGCCGCTTCGACCGCCGGGGCTTCGGCTTCTACTTCGGCTTCAGCTTCGACCTCGACCTCAGCCTCAGCTTCGGCCTCCGCCGCTTCGTCCGCGCCGAGCAGCGCCTCGACGGGCGTCGTCACCGGCTCGGCCGGGGCCTCAACCTCCGGCGCTTCCACGGCTGGCGCTTCGGCTTCTACTTCTTCGGCCGGCGGCTCCGTCGCCTCGATGGGCGTCGTCAGCGGCTCGGCCGGGGCCTCGACTTCGGGCGCGGCGGCGGCGGCTTCGGCGTCGCTGGCCTCGGTCGCGGCGGTCAGCGCGGCCACGGCCTCGACAGCCGCCTCCACGGGGGCCTCGCTCGGCGGCACGTTGGCCGTGACCACAGGCGCGGCGGCCTGTTCGACCTGCACCTCGACCGGCTCCGGCGCCTCCACGTGCGGGTGGGCGGTGGCCCGGGCCGAGGCAGCGGCTTCCTCTTCCTCGCGGCGCATGGCGTCGGCCAGTTCCTTCTGGGCCATCCACTCGATCTGCTCCGTCGGCGTCACCGCCTTCAGGCTCAGGCCGATGCGCTGGCGCTTCTGGTCGATGCTGACGACGCGCAGCAGGTGCACCTCGCCTTCCTTGACCACGGCGCGCGGGTCTTCCACCGGGTTGCGCGACAGTTGCGAGACGTGCAGCAGCCCCTCGACGCCCGGCTCGATCTCGGCGAACGCGCCATAGTCGAGGATGCGCGTGACCCGGCCCTCGACCAACTGGTTCTGGTTGTAGCGCTGCGTCACCGTGTCCCACGGGTTGGGCAGCAGCTTCTTGCGGCTCAGGCTGATGCGGCCCGACTCCTGATCGACGCCCAGCACGTAGACCTCCACCTCGTCGCCCAGCTTGACCACCTCGCGCGGGTGATCCACGCGGTGCCAGGACAGCTCGGAGATGTGGACGAGGCCATCCGCCCCGCCCAGGTCGACGAACGCGCCGAAGTCGCGCATGCCGCTGATGCGGCCGGTGCGCACATCGCCCGGCTTCAGCGTCTCCATCAATTCGCCGCGCTTCTTCTCCTCCCACTCCTTGTGCGCCTCACGCTGGGACATGACCAGGCGGTGGCGGTGGCGGTCGACCTCGATGATCTTGACGCCGATGGTCTCGCCGCGCAGGCGGGCCAATCGCTGCTGGCGGCGGCGCTCGCCCATGCCGGGGGTCACGTCGCTCAGGTGGGAGATGGGCACGAAGCCGCGGATGCGGCCGTAGGGGACGATGACGCCGCCCTTGTTGTAGCCGATGACCTCGCCCTCGAAGATCTGCCCACTGGCCAGCAGCGCCTCGGCCTCGATCCAGTCCTGGTTGAGCCGCGCCAGGTGGATGGAGACGACCAGCGCCTCGGGATCTTCGGTCTGGACCACGTACACCGGGACTTCGTCATTGACCTTCAGCGCCTCGCGCTCGCCCGGCTCCAGCTTGGCCAGGTCGGACTGCGGCACGATGCCATCGCGCTTCAGGCCCAGGTCAATGATCAATCCCTGCGGCGTACTGGCGACAATCACACCCAGGCGCATGTCCCCGGCCTGGGGCATGTCGTAGGAGTGCTGGTCCAGCAAATCTTCAAGGGAATTCATCGATTCGTCAGACATAAAAATAAATCCTATAACCGGCTTACTGTTTTGCGGGTTGCAGGTTCCCGATCATCAATCAAAAACTCGGCCCATTGGCGGCGATTGTTCGCGGCCACGGCCGAGTTTGGAAACGCTATCCCAATCCGGATAGTGCCGGGCGGCTGGCTATGCCCAAAGCACGAAGCGTAATGGAGTCACAATAGGGAAACCCCCAGATTGACGCACGAGTCGTTCGTATCTTCCGGTTTCTTCGATTGTCTCTTAGCCGTCCAACCCTAACCCACTCAGCCAATTACCAATTATATCAAGGGGTTAGACTATGTCAATGCGGGGGCTAGGGGCTAGGGGTTAGGGGCTAGGGGCTGGGGGCTAGGGAAGAAACCCGTCCTGCGGAGTCCGCATCCTCAGATGCGGGCGGCGCAGCGGAGCGAAGCGCTCTTCCCTAGCCCCTAGCCCCTACCCCCTACTTCGACGGAGTCCGCATCCTCAGATGCGGGCGGCGCGGGGGTGCGGAACGCGCATCTGAGGATGCGCACTCTATAACTAGAAACTGGGGAAGATCGCTCTTCCCTAGCCCCTAGCCCCTAGCCCCTATCCTGTTCCGTATCACCCCAATCCCCTCAATCTCGCACGCCACCACGTCCCCCGGCCGCAGAAAGACCGGCGGCTTGCGGGCGAAGCCGACGCCGCTGGGCGTGCCCGTGGCGATGATGTCCCCCGGCAGCAGCGTCATCCCGCGCGACAGAATCTCGATGATGGCCGGGATGTCGAACGTCATCGACTCGCCGGCGCTGTCCTGGCGCAGCTCGCCGTTGACGTGGCAGGTGATGCGCAGCGCGTGGGGGTCGGGGATGGCGTCGGCCGTCACGATCCACGGCCCGAGGGGGCAGCTGCCGTCCAGGCTCTTGCCCTTGAAGAACTGCTTGTGCAGCGTTTGCAGGTCGCGGGCGGTCACGTCGTTCAGCACCGTGTAGCCGAAAACGTAGGCCATCGCTTCGGCGCGGCGCACATTCTTGGCCCGGCGGCCGATGATGAAGGCCAGCTCGGCCTCGTAGTCGATCTGCTCGCTGACGGCCGGGTCGAAGGGGATGTCGTCGTAGGGGCCGTTGACGCAGGTTGTCGTCTTGGTGAAGATGACCGGGTACGCCGTGGCGACCACCTGCTCGCCGCGGGCCTCGTACGACTCGCGGGCGTGCTCGGCGTAGTTCTTGCCCAGGCACATCACGTTGCGGCGGGGCGTGGGGATGGGGGCCAGCAGGCGCGCCTCGGCCAGCGGCAACGCGACCGCGGCCGACGCGCCCACCGCCCGCGCCCGCTCCAGCGCCGCCGGGCCGCCGTCGATGAGGCTCAGCATGTCGGGGGCGACGGGCGACAGGTCAACAATGCCGTCGTCGCGGAGGAGGCCCGGCGTGGGG
>NZ_JAYRVJ010000716.1:0-2748 GCF_041918635.1 Promineifilum sp. (SeqCode) | reverse complement strand
CGCCCTGCTGGACGACGGCAACACCATCCCCTTCATCGCCCGCTACCGCAAGGAAGCCACGGGCACGCTGGACGAGGAGCAACTGCGCGCCATCGCTGAGCAGATCGAGCGGTTGCGCGCCCTTGACGAGCGGCGGGCGGCTATCCTGGCCTCGGTCGAAGAGCAGGGCAAGCTGACCCCCGAGTTGCGCGCCCACTTCGAGGCCGCACTCACCATGACGGCTCTGGAAGACCTCTACGCTCCTTACCGCCCCAAGCGCCGCACGCGGGCCGGCATCGCCCGCGAGAAGGGGTTGGGGCCGCTGGCCGACCTGATCCTGGCTCAGCCGCGCGGGACGGCGACGGCCGAGGCCTTGGCCGCGCCGTTTGTCGGCGAGGCCGCGCCGACGGTCGAAGAGACGCTGGCCGGGGCGCGCGACATCGTGGCCGAGACCATCAGCGATCACGCCGGCGTGCGCGGCCGGCTGCGCGAGCGGGCCATGCAGGTCGGCGTGCTGCGCTGCCGGCGCATTGAGGACGCGGCCGACGAGCGGGGCGTCTACCAACTGTACTACGAGTTCGACATGCCCATCCCCCGCGTCCGGCCGCACCAGGCGTTGGCCGTCAACCGCGGCGAACACGAGAAGGTGCTGCGCGTGGCCGTCGAGGTGCCAGAGGCGGAGTGGCTATTGGCCATCCGCGCCCACTTCCGGCCCGACCGCCTCTCGCCGCTGGCTGGGCAGATGCAACTCGCGATGGAAGACGCGGCCAAGCGGCTGCTGCTGCCGGCCGTCGAGCGTGACGTGCGCCGCGCGCTGTCTGAGTCGGCCGAGAGCCACGCCATTCAGGTCTTCGCCCGCAACCTGCGCGCCCTGCTAACCCAGCCGCCGCTGGTTGGGCAGACGGTGTTGGGCATCGACCCCGGCTTCCGCACGGGCAGTAAGGTAGCGGTTACAGACCCAACGGGCAAGGTGCTGGACACGGCCACGATTTACCCCCACCCGCCGCAGAACAAGCGCGCCGAGGCGCGGGAGGCGCTGCTGGCGCTCATCGCCCGCCATGGCGTCACGCTGATCGCCATCGGCAACGGCACGGCCTCGCGCGAGACGGAGCAACTGGTGGCCGAACTGACGCGCGAGCGGGAAGAACTGCACTACGTCGTCGTCAACGAGGCCGGCGCGAGCGTCTACAGCGCCAGCCCGCTGGCCAAGGCGGAACTGCCCGGCCTGGACGTGTCCATACGCGGCGCGGTGTCCATCGGCCGGCGGCTGCAAGACCCGCTGGCTGAACTGGTCAAGATCGATCCCAAGTCCATCGGCGTCGGCCTCTACCAGCACGACGTGAACCAGAAGCAGCTGGCCGGAGCGCTGTCGGGCGTGGTGGAATCGGTCGTCAACCAGGTTGGCGTGGAGGTCAACACCGCCTCACCGGCGCTGCTGGGACACGTCTCCGGCATCGGGCCGAAGCTGGCCGAGCAGATCGTTGTCCACCGGGACGCGAACGGCCCATTCGCCAGCCGCGCGGCGCTGCGGCAGGTATCGGGGCTGGGGGCCAAGGCGTTCGAACAGGCGGCCGGCTTCCTGCGCGTCCGCGACGGCGAGAACCCGCTCGACGCCAGCGCCATCCACCCGGAAAGCTACGACACGGCGCACCGGTTGCTGGAGCGGGTTGGCCTGCCGCCCGGCGCGCCGCCGGCTGCCTTACGCCCGGCGCTGGCCGCGCTGCGCGAGGCGACGCCGCTGGAAACGCTGGCTGCCGAGTTGGGCGCGGGCGCGCCGACGCTGGCCGACATCTTCGACCAGTTGGCCCGGCCCGGCCGCGACCCGCGCGAAGACCTGCCGCGCCCCATCCTGCGCAGCGACGTGCTCTCGATGGACGACCTGACGTCGGGGTTGCAACTCAGCGGCACGGTGCGCAACGTGGTGGATTTCGGCGCGTTCGTGGACATCGGCGTGAAGCAGGATGGCCTGCTGCACAAGCGCCAGACGCCCCACGGCGTAGCGCTCCAGGTGGGCGACGTGATCGAGGTATGCATCCTGGCCGTAGACAAAGATCGCGGGCGCGTCAGTCTGGGCTGGGCGAATCAATCAACCACGGATTGACACGGATTCAACGGATAAGAACGGATTGAATTATTCTTTCAATCTGTGTTCATCCGCCAAATCCGTGAGAATCCGCGGTGAATTTATTTATGGCTGAAGCCGTGTTTCGGTTTTATGGGGAGTTGAACGACTTCCTGCCGGCGGGGCGGCGGGGGGGCGAGTTTGTCTGCGCCTTCAGTGGGCCGCAGACGGTCAAGCACCTGATCGAGGCGTTGGGCGCGCCGCACACCGAGGTGGCGGCCATCCTGGTCAACGACCGGCCGGTCGGCTTTGACTACCGGCCGGGCGACGGCGACCGCATCGCCGTCTACCCTGAGTTCGGCGTGCCCGTTCTGAACGGCTTACCTCTGCTGCGCCCGCCGCTGCCCACCCCGCCCGCCTTTCTGGCCGACAACCACCTCGGCCGGCTGGCGCGCTCGCTGCGGCTGCTGGGCTTCGATACGGCCTATGACCCCGCACTGGACGACGAGGCGCTGGCCGAGAAGGCTGAGGATGAGCGGCGCATCCTGCTGACGCGCGACCGTGGGTTGCTGAAGCGGCGGCTGGTCACCTTCGGCTACTGCCTGCGCACGACTGACCCGCGGGAGCAGCTATTCGCCGTGCTGCGCCGCTACCAGGTGTTCGAGCAGGTCGAACCGTGGCGGCGCTGCTTACGCTGCAATGGGTTG
>NZ_JAYRVJ010000715.1:0-5163 GCF_041918635.1 Promineifilum sp. (SeqCode) | reverse complement strand
GCCCACGAAGAGATCGTGCCCGAGGCAGCCCCGGAAGAGGAGAAGACTGGCTGGCGCAAGGTCTTGGCCGGCGAGCGCGTGGCCGACCTGCAACCGCGACCGCCTGTCGTCACCATGCTCGGCCACGTCGACCACGGCAAGACGTCGCTCCTGGATGTAATCCGCCAGACGAATGTGACCGCGGGCGAGGCCGGCGGCATCACGCAGCACATCGGTGCCTACCAGACGGTGAAGGATGGCAAGTCGATCACCTTCCTGGACACGCCGGGCCACGAGGCGTTCACCGCCATGCGCGCCCGCGGCGCCCAGGCGACCGACATCGCCATCCTGGTTGTGGCCGCCGATGACGGCGTCATGCCCCAGACGCGCGAGGCGGCCGACCACGCCCGCGCCGCTCACGTGCCCATCGTCGTGGCCCTCAACAAGATCGATCTGGCCGGGGCGCGCCCCGACCGGGTAAAGCAGCAGTTGTCGGACATTGGCCTGACGCCCGACGATTGGGATGGCGACACGATGGTCATCCCCGTCTCCGCCCGCGAGAAACTGGGCGTCGATGACCTGCTGGAGGCGGTGCTGCTGGTGGCGGAAGAACTCAACCCGCAGGCCAACCCCAAGTCGCCGGCCACGGGCACGGTGCTGGAGGCCAAGATGGAGCGCGGCAAGGGCATCATGACCACAGTGCTGGTGCAGAATGGCACGCTCCACCTGGGCGACACCATGCTGGTGGGCGATCACTACGGCCGCCTCAAGGCCATGTTCGACTACACCGGCAAGCGCGTGCCCGAAGCTGGCCCGGCGACGCCGGTCTCCGTGTCCGGTCTCGACGGCATCCCTCAGGCGGGCGAACAGTTCCGCGTGGTGGACAGCGAAAAGACGGCCCGCAAGCTCATCGAGGAGGCGCGCGAGGCAGCCCGCATCACCCCGACCGCCCGCGGGCGCACGACGACGCTCGACGAGTTCTTCGCCCGGCTGCAAGAGGGCGAGGCCAAGACACTCAACCTCATCGTCAAGGCCGATGTGCAAGGCTCGCTGGAGCCCATCGTCACCTCGCTGGAGCGGCTGAACGGCGGCGAGGTGGAGCTTGACATCCTGCGCTCCGCGACCGGCCCCATCAGTGAGAGCGACGTGATGCTGGCCTCGGCGTCGGACGCGATCATTCTCGGCTTCAACGTGGACGCCGACCCCATCGCCCGCAATGCCGCCGCCGTCGAGGAGGTGCAGATCCGCACCTACGACATCATCTATAAGCTCATTGAGGACGTGGAGAAGGCGATGAAGGGCCTGCTGGCCCCCACCTTCGAAGACGTGGTCATCGGCCGGGCCGAAGTGCGGCAGGTGTTCAAGATCCGCAACTTAGGCAACATCGCCGGCTCCTACATGCGCACGGGCGAGGGGCGGCGCAACGCCAAGGTGCGCGTCATCCGCAACAGCCGCCTCCTCCACACCGGCACGGTTAGCAGTCTGAGACACTTGCAGGAGAACGTGCGCGAGGTGAAGGCGGGCTTCGAGTTCGGCGTCAGCATTGATGGGTTCAATGACTTCCAGGCGGGCGACATTATCGAGTTCTTCGTCACGCAGCGCGTCGCCGTTGCATAAAAAGCAGCCACAGATTGCACGGGTGTAGGGGCGCACCTGCGTGTGCGCCCTGAGGTAGGGGCAGACATGCAGAGGGCAGACATGCAGAGGGCAGACATGCAGAGGGCAGACATGCAGAGGCCAGACACGCAGGTCTAGCCCCTACTGTGGATTCCTCCTATGAGCAAGATCAGACAAGAGCGCACCGCCGATCACATGCAGATTATCCTGAGCGAGCTATTCCTGCACGCCGTCAGCGATCCACGGCTGGCGGGCGTGACTATCACCCAAGTCTTGCTCGATCGGGAGCTGCTGCACGCCAACGTCTACGTCAACGCGCTGGGCGACGAGACGCGCGAAGCGGAAGTGATGGCCGGGCTGGAGAGCGCCGGCGGCTTCCTGCGGCGCGAGGTGGCCCAGCGCCTCGACTTGCGGGCCGCGCCCATCCTGCGCTTCCACTGGGACCCGAGCCTGCGCTACGCGGACGAGGTCAACGCGCTGCTCGACCGTCTCGACATTCAGCCAGAAACGCCCGCCCCGGCCGCGCCCGCCAGCAGCGACGAGGAAGAGTGAGGCAGCGAGAGGGGGCAGGGAGCCGATGATCCATTTCGCCATCGAAAAAGCCAATCACGTTCTGGTCATCGCTCACGTCGATCCCGACGGGGACGCCATCGGCTCGCTGACGGCGGTCGGCCAGGGGTTGCAGCAGATCGGCAAGCGCGTCACGCTGGTCTGCGACGACGCCGTGCCGCCGCGCTTCCACAACCTGCCATTGGCCGCCGACGTGCGGCGCGCCTCCAAGACCGATTTCCTCTACGATCTCGTCATCGCCGTCGATTGCGCCGACGAGTCGCGCATGGGCTGGGCCTACGCCTGCCTGCCGGAGCCGAAGCCAACCCTCGCCAACATCGACCACCACATCACCAACACCCGCTTCGGCGCGTTTAACGTCATCGAGCCGGCGGCCAGTTCGACGGCCGAGATTCTCCACCGCTTTCTGCCCGACCTCGGCGTGACGCTGACGCCCTCGATCGCCGCGAGCCTGCTGACCGGTATCGTGACCGACACGATGGGCTTCCGCACGTCGAACGTGACGGCGGCGACACTGCGGGCCGCGGCCGACTTAGTGGACGCCGGGGCCGACATCGCCGCCATTTCTCTGCGCGCCCTGCACCAGCGACCACTGGCGACGGCCCGCCTGTGGGGCATCGGCCTTGGCGGCATGAAGTTCGATGACGGCCTGCTCTGGACGGCCATCTCCCGCGACGATCTGCGCCTGGCCGGCATCGAGGGCCGCCCCAGCAGTTCCGGCCTGGTCAACTTCCTGGCCGACGTGGACGTGGCCGTTATGGGTGTGGTGCTGAGCGAGACGCCAGAAGGCAACGTGAACGTCAGCATGCGCTGCACCGCGCCCTATAACGTGGCCGAGGTAGCGCTCCAGTTCGGCGGCGGCGGCCACGCCCTGGCCGCCGGCTGCACGCTAAATGGCCCCCTGGAAGCGGCTGAGGCGGCCCTCGTCGCCGCCTGCCGCGCGGCCATCGCCCGCCAGCGCCCCCAGCCCGCTCTATCCCGCGCGTGACCTCCGGCCTGCTCATCCTCGACAAGCCCACCGGCCCCACGTCCCACGACGCCGTCCAGCGCTTGCGGCGACTCAGCGGCCAGCGGCGCATCGGCCATGCCGGCACGCTCGACCCACTGGCTGAGGGGGTGTTGCTGGTCTGCCTGGGGCGGGCGACACGCTTCGTGGAATATCTGGTCGGGCTGGACAAGACGTATGAGACGACCGTCCGGCTGGGTCAGGCGACGACGACCTATGACGCGGAGGGGACGGTGACGCTGGAGCGCCCGGTGGAGGTCACGCCGGGCCAGATCGAGGCGGCGCTCGACGCCTGGCGCGGCCCCATTCAGCAGCGCGTGCCCCTCTTCTCGGCTGTCAAGCGCGACGGGCAGCCGCTCTACAAGAGCGCCCGGCGGGGCGAGGCGGTGGAGCCGCCGGTGCGCGAGGTGACCATCCACGCCCTCGATGTGCTGTCCTTCACGCCGCCGCTGCTGACACTGCGCGTGGTCTGCTCCTCCGGAACCTACATCCGTTCGCTGGCCCACGACCTGGGCGCGGCGCTGGGTTGCGGCGGGCACGTCGCGGCGCTGCGGCGCACGGCGGTTGGTCGCTTCACCATAGCCCAGGCTGTTAGCCTGGACGCCCTGACGCCGGAGAACCTGGCCGAGTATCTCTTGCCGCCGGAAGCGGCCGTGGCCCACCTGCCGCGGCTCGACGTGGACGAAGCCAGCGCGGCGCGGCTGGCGATGGGGCAGCGGCTCGCCGCGCCGGGGGATGCGCCAGTGGGAGACGTGGCGGCGTGGGGGCCGGGGGGGCGGTTTTTGGGGGTGGTGGCGGTGGATGGAGAGGTGTTACGGCCCCGAAAGATGTTCTAAAGCCATTACACAGTTAGAACGTCCGGCAGACGCTACCCACCATAGAACCGTTTGTAGTCATCGTGGTTCCCTATCCAGAACCACGTGATCGTGTCGCCTTCCACAATGCCCAATGCGCGGCAACCGCGGGTCACCCGTACCGACCAGATGTTCTCGGCGACGTTGATGCATTTGAAGCGCAAGGAGGGGTGAAATGGATTATCGCGCCAGAGGAGAAACGCTTTACGACCCTGTCGCTTGGTGGAGCTATCCAGGGCCTCATACGCCTTCCAAAAGGAGGGCAGCGTCTTCGAGTTCATAACCTTTCAAAATCCATCGGTTCCGCTTTGCCCTCATGGATTTCCTGGCGAGCCCGTGATGCCGCCGCGATCAATTGCTCTTGCGTCTGCTCGAACTCCGCGTCCCACTCCGCTTCATCATCAAGCTCGGCAAGATAGTCGCGTAGATGCTCGACTACCCGGTTCTGCGTCGCTTCGGACAACATCTCCATCATCTTGACGACCGTGTGAATAGCCTCGGTTTCTAGCATATATTCACCTTTGATTGTGGATTTCGCAGGTCGGTGTTACCGCGATACCGTGAACCCGAGAACTGAGTCAGCCCAGAATGCTTTCGACCGCCACTCCAGCCACCGGCAAAGTAAGTGGCGCGATCGTCTCCCCCCGCCGCGCCTCGTGGCTCTCGCCATAGCCCGTCTCACTCGGCGCGCGATAGACGGTGACCGTCTGTTGCAACAGCGCCACCAGCCACACCTCCTGGACGCCCGCGCGGGCATAAAGCGGCAGCTTTACGTCGCGGTCGTAGACTAGCGAGGAGTCGGCCACTTCAATGAGTAGCAGCACATCCTCCGGTTCGGGGTGGCCGTTTGTATAGTAATCAGTTCGCCATTGGAGCAACGTTACGTCCGGCTGAGGCTCAGAATACTTGCTCAGGCGAATTGGGCTCTGTACGCGGACGATTGCCAATCCTTTAACCAGTGGTACTAATAGTTCAGTTAGACGATCAATACAGGCGGAGTGTCGTGGGCCAAGCGGACTCATCTCGATGATCTCCCCATCCACCAGTTCGACGCGATCATCCTCGGCGAAAACGCCGGCGGCGACGATCTGCTCATATTCGTCCGTCGTGAACCGTCTGCGGGTAATAGCCGGTGCG
>NZ_JAYRVJ010000714.1:0-7280 GCF_041918635.1 Promineifilum sp. (SeqCode) | reverse complement strand
GGGTTCGGCTGTGCGGCCAGGACGACGTGCAGGAGGGGGCGCAGCCAATCATAGAAGGCTTGCGGCCGGTGGCGGAAGGCGTAGATTGTCGCCACCTCGGCCATATCGACCGCTTTTTCCCAGAGGCCGGATTGGGGAGTACGGTAATCGGGAATGCCCGACGGCGTGCTGATGCCCGCGCCCGTCAGGGCCACGACGTGACGCGCTTCGTGGATGAGATCGGTAGCCTGGGCAATGCGCGCGTCGTCGTTCACGAGGAATCATCTGCGTAATCTGCGGATTCTTTTTCTTCTTACACCGGCGGCCAGGGGTAGTGGCGGCCGGGGCCGGGCTGGGGGAAGTTGGCCCGGTCGATGAGCCGGTTGAGCCGCCGGTTCATCGCGGCCAGCTCCGGCTCGGCCAGCAGTTGGCCGAGCGCGATCAGCGTCTCGTCCTCGGCCTGGCCCAGTTGCGTGCGCAGCGCCACCAGGTCTTCCTTCAAGGGGGGCGGGATGGGCGTCCCGCCGAACTCCCAGATGACGGTGCGCAGCTTGGGCTCAGTGTGGAAGCAGATGCCGTGGTCGATGCCCCACAGCCGGCCGGGGCCGTTCGGGTCGCCCGCTTCCTGCAACAGCACGTGGCCCGCCTTGCGGTCGGCGTTGTTGATCAGGATGTCCAGCAGGGCGATCTTCTGAAGTTGCGGGCGCAGCGCGGCGTCCCCCTCGAAGGTCAGATAGTGGCGGGCCGGGTCGTGGTCGATGTAGAGTTGGATGGTGCCCAGGCCGTGGTGGGCCTCGCGCAGCACCGTGGGCGGAACAATGTGCCAGCCCAGCGCCTCGCTGACCAGGAAAGCGGCCTGTTCGCGTTGGCAGAGCGTGCCCTGGGGGAAGTCCCACAGCGGGCGCTCGCCGCGGCGCGGCTTGTAGACGGCCCCCACCTGCAACGCTCCCTCGCAGATGCGCGCCAGGAAGGCGTAGTTAGAACTCCACGGCAGAATCCCCTCGATTTCGACCGCGCCATTCTGTAACAGGTGCAGGACATCGCCTATTGGCAACTCTGTCATGTGGCGCCAATTCTAATGTCTGTGCCCATTGCGATTGGGGCAGAAGTGGCCTTCCGGGTCAATGGGACGGCCGCAGTTGCCACACACCGGCCGCCCTTGTCTGACTACTTCGGTGACGTGCTTGACCAACGACAGGACTTGCGCCCGGCTGGCCCAGAAGCTGACCACATTGGGGTCTTCGCCCTCCTCGACCAGTTCGTAGGCGATGATGACCACCAGATCGTGATCCTCGCTGTAGCCCAGGCCCATGTTGCCGACTCGGAAAAGCTCCTCTACCGGTTCGCGCAGCCGCATATCCATCCACACCGGCTCCGTGCCCTCGCGCGAGGCGGCCGGGCGTTTGCGATTTAACTCTTCGAGGAATGACTCCAGGCTGCTGCCAAGCAGCACGGCCTGCTCCTTCTCGATGGTTAACGAGACGGTCTGCGCGCCGCGCCCGCCCTGCAAGAAGAAGGTGCGCTGGCCGGGCGGGCCGATAGTGCCGACCGTCAGGTGAGTTGCCGGGTTCAGGTCAATCTGGTGAGCCATGACTCCCTCTCACTCCTCCTCATCGGGCGCGACAGCGGCGGATGGTTCGCGACCATTGGCCCCGGGTGGGGGCGCTTCGGCCGCGGACTGCTCCTTCCTGGCCGCCCTCTTCTTGCCCTTTTTCTCCTTTTTGCTCTTTTGCTCGGGAGCGCGCGCCGCAGGCATCTTAAGTGGGCCGTCGTCGTTCATGCGCAACACCCGCACCACGCCGTCGGGACTCAGCGAGATGATGCTGACTGACGCCGGTGAGATGACCAGCCGTTGGAACAGGTCCAGATGGACGCCCAGGTAGTGCGCCAGCAAGAGGCGAATCACGTCGGCGTGAGAGACGACGACGATCAGTTCCTTCTCGTGCGTCGCGGCCAGTTCTTCGAGGGCCTGGATGGCGCGGGACTGCACTTCGCGCAGCGCCTCGCCGCCGGGGAAACGGGCGCGGCTGGGGTAGAACTGGACGGCGCGCCATAGCGGCTCCTGCGCCAACTTCTTGATCTTCTTGCCTTCCCACTCCCCGTACTGCACCTCGCCGATCTCGTCCAGGTGTTGGACGGCCAGGCGGTGGGTATCGGCGATGTAGGTGGCCGTCTCCACACAGCGCGTCAAGGGGCTGCTGTAGACAGCCTTGACCGGCAACGCCGCCAGCCGTTGGGCCGCGGCCTGAGCCTGCTGGTGACCCGCCTCGTTCAAGTGAACGCCGGACAGCCAACCGGCCAGCTTGTTCTTTTTCGAAAAGTCGTTTTCGCCGTGCCGTACGAGGATGATCGTTGCCATGCGAAAATGATAGCACAAAAGGGGGCAGCGTGTACTTGTTCGTAGTCAGGCGATTCATCACCGTTCTTCATTCCTGCGCGAAGAACGGCGATGAGTCGCCTGACTACAAACGGCGAACTGTCATTCGCCGGGCAGTGGCTCCACCGGGGCAACCTCGGGCGTCTCGGGCACGATGGCCTCTTCAGCGCCTTCCGGAGTAGCCGGCGCATCCAATTGGGGCAACTCCGGGTTAAAGACAGTCGAGCTACAGACCTCCGGCAATTCGGCCGCCTCTTCCGGCGTCAGACCGCCCGTCAGCGACGCATACTGCCCCAGGCCAAAGTAGGCGGCCATTACGTGGCAGGCGACCGGCGCCGCCCACTGCGACCCCTCGCCGCCGTTGAAGATGAAGACCGACACGGCGATCTGCGGGTCGTCGTAGGGAGCATAGCCGGTGTACCAGGAGTGCGTGGGCAGGATGCGCCGCTGGGCGATGTCCTCGAACCGGCACCAGCCGCGCTTGATAGCGATGTTGTCGCAGTACTCAGCCGATCCCGTCTTGCCGGCAGTGTTCACGCCCTGTCGCTCCATCTCTTCCCAATCCACGTAGGTCGCGCCGGTGAAGTACTCGGTGTCGCTCATCCGGTTGTTGACCATCTCCATGCCCTGAGCGACGATATCGATATAGCGCTTGTCCACGGCCAGCGTATCCACCACTTCAGGTTGGAAGATAGGCTCGCCGTTGGCGTCAAATTGCACGTTGATGGTCGGGTCATCCAGCGGATTGCCCTCGGCGTCGGTCAGGATGGTCTCGCCGTTGCGTCCAAGGCGGGCGCGGGCGAGAATCTTGCCGTCCTTGTCGGTGACGACCACGTTGCCGTCAGCGTCCGTCATGTGGTGGATGATACGCGGCCGGAAGAGGAAGCCGCCGTTGGCGATGACCGCGCCCATCTGCGCCACCTGGAGTGGCGTGGCGGTCATGAAACCCTGGCCGATGCCCAGGTTGTAATCATCGCCGGTGGACCACGGTTCGCCCTGTGTCTGGCGCTTCCAGGCGCGCGTGGGCAGGTTGCCCTGGGCCTCCAACGGCAGTTCGATGCCCTGGACGCGGCCAAAGCCGAACTGCTGGCCGTAGAGGTCAATGCGGTCGACCGTCAGCCCCTCGACGAATTCGCCGTCCTGGTCGAAGCCGCCGCTGATCTTGTAAAAGTACACGTCGCACGAGTTGGCGATGCCCAACAACATATTGATCGCCCCATGCCCCTCCAGATTCCAGCAGACGAACGGCTGGACGCGACCGGGGTCGTTGGGCGCGAAGCGATTGGGGATTTCGATGGTGCCGGGGTCGAAGAGATAGCGCTCCGGCGCAATGGTGCCTTCCTCCATGGCCCCGGAGGCCGGAACCAGCTTGAAGGTCGAGCCGGGCGGGTAGGTGCCGCTGATGGCGTGGTTGACCAGCGGCGTATACTCGTCGCGGGCCAGGCTGAGATAGTAATCAACCGGCACTTCGGTCTGGAAGCGATTGTTGTCAAAGGTAGGCAGGTTGACCATCGCCAGCACCTCGCCCGTCTTGGGGTTCAGGGCGACGACAGCCCCCTGCACACTTTCAGGAAAGGTTCTTTCGCCGGTGATCTCGTCAACCCGCCCCTCGGCCTCATTAGCGGCCAAGAACTGGCCCAGGATATCGTAGGCAATCTCCTGCAGGCGCAGGTCGAGCGTCAGGTGCAGGTTCAGCCCGGCTTGCGGTTCCTGGGCCTCGCCGATCTGCCGCACCTCGCGGCCGGTCCAGTCCTGCTCGATGCGCCGCTGTCCCCGCTGCCCGGCCAACTCGATCTCCATCGAGGACTCCAGACCGGCCCAGCCGACGCGGTCATCCCGCTCGTAGTTCAACTCATCGATCCAGGCCTGGTTGGGCACGGGGCCCATGTAGCCGATGATGTGAGCGGTATATTCGCCCGACGGATATTCGCGCAACGGCTGCGGCAGGACGCGCACGCCGGGCAGGAAGATGCTCTGCTGCTCGATGAGGTAGGCGGTGGAGATGGGCACGCCGGACGTGATGACGGCCGGGAGGTAGGGCGCAAAGCTGTTCTCCTCGACGATGCCTTCGATGCTGTCCGGTATTTGTCGCAGGACGCCGGCCTCGTCCAGCGTTTCCTCGACCGACGCGCCGTAGATTTCCGCCAGCCGGCTGTAGGTGCTGACCAGTTCCGGGTTAGCGGTGGCGATAAGCGTCTCCTGCTCGACCGTGTTGGTTAAGGGAACGCCGCTCAGTAGCGACAGGCGCTCAAAGATGGCCTGCTGCGCATCCTCGTCGGCGGGCAGGAAGGCGGGCGTGATGGTGATGTTGAAGCTGGGCTTGTTGATCGCCAGCGGCTCGCCGTTGCGATCGAAGATAACGCCGCGTGGGGCGTCGGTCGTCAGGGTAGCAAACTGGTTGCCCTCGGCGCGCTGGCTCAGTTCTGTTCCCTTGGTCTGCTGTACGTAATAGACGCGGTAGACGAGTAGCGCGAGGACGATGATCATGACCAGCCGCATGAATAGCAAGCGGCCGCGAATGCCCGGGATCTGTTGAATCTCCGGGTCGCGTTCCTCCGGTGGCTTCCACCCCATGCTGGACATAGTACTAGAACTCCACGCGGCGCGGCTGGAGCGTGCGCGCGATTGTGTCTAAGAGTAGATAGATGGGGCCGATCAGAACGGCATGAAACGCCAGGATCGGCAGCAGATCGGCCAGCGCCCCCGGTGAAAAACCGCGGCCCAACGCGGCCAGGCCCACGACGTAGAGCGCCAAATAGATGAGCGTGCCCAACACCGCCAGCAAGATGGCGACGAGCAGACGGCGCGGCGGCAAGATGGGCCGGATCAGGAGCGGCGCGGCGACGCCGGCCATGAAAGCCAGCGATGAGAGACCCACCGGCGCGAGCGAGAAGAGATCGACCCAGATGCCGGCGATGAAGGCCCAGATGACGCCCTCTTCCAGACCGCGCGCCAGGCCCCAGGCCAGAGCAACGACGAACAGCAGTTGCGGCTCGACGCCGGCAATGGCGAAGCGCGGCAGCACCGCGGTCTGCACGACCGCCAGCAGAGCCATGATCGGGATGGCGATGTAGAGCGAGACACCCACGGCTATGGCTCCTCGGCGAAGATATCGGTGTTGACCGATTCGAACTCGGTGATCACGAAGACAACTTCAATCCCGGTAAAGTCCACCGCCGGCTGGACGACGGCTCGCTGGAAAAGCTCGGCCTCGTTGCGCTCCACGTCGATGACGCGGCCGATGATCAGGTTTTCCGGGAACTTGGCCCCCAGACCGGACGTGGTGACCAGCTCGCCCACCTCGACCTGGTATTGCAGATCGATCCACTCGATAGTCAGCGGCATGCCCCGACCCGAGCCGCGCAGGATGCCCGTCGCCCGCGTCGTGCCCAGCCGTATGGGGATGGCGCTCGACGTGTCGGTTAGCAGGGCGACCTGAGCGGCATTGTTAGTGACGCGGTAGATCTGGCCCACCAGACCGCGCGCCGACTCGACGGGCATGCCGACGCGCAAACCATCGTCATAGCCCTTGTCGAGCAGGATGCTTTGCAGGGCCGGATTGGTGTCCTGGCCGATCACGTCGGCCATGACACGACTGTACTCTGGGCTATCGGCGGCGCGGTCGAACAACTGTCGCAGCAGTTGGCCCTCGCTTTGCGCCTCCAACAGTTGTTCGTTCTCGCGCCGCAGGGCCTCGTTCTCGGCGGTCAGGCGGTCGATCTCCTCCAGCGCGCTCGACAGATTGCGCGGGCCGGAGACGATGTCGGCCACGGCCTCGGTGCGGGCCGACGTCCAGCCGGCAATGCCCGTCATGGGGTCGCGCAGGAAGCGGAGCACGCCGTCGAGCGTGCCCGTACTGTCGAGGATGGTCAGCAGCATGGCCACGCCGACGAGAATCGCCAGGGTAAACCACCGTATTCGCTGCTGTGTTCGCCCTACATTCATAGCGCACGGCGCGCCGGTCGCGCCTTAATGCCGGGTACTACCCCGATGGAGGCCGACGAGGACGCGCTCGTAGTTATCCAGGTCTTCCAGCACGCGGCCGGCGCCGCGGGCCACACAGGTCATCGGGTCTTCGGCCACCCAGACGCGCATCTTGACCGCGTCTTCCAGCCGGTCGGCCAACCCCTGGATCATTGCCCCGCCGCCGGCCAGACAGACGCCCGTCTCGATCAGGTCGGAGACAAGCTCCGGCGGCGTCTCGTCCAGCGCGTCGAGCACGGTATCGACGATGACGTTAATGGACGGCGACATGGCCTCGCGCAGTTCGATGCTGCTGATCTCGACTACCTGGGGCAGGCCACTGATCAGGTTCCGGCCGCGCACCGACATCGTTTTCTCTTCGGGCAGGGGGAAGGCGGAGCCGATGGCGATCTTCGCTCGCTCGGCCATGCGCTCGCCGACGAGCAGGTTGTACTTGCTGCGGATGTAGGTGATGATGTCCTCGTCCATCTCGTCGCCGGCCACGCGGATGGAGCGGCTGACGACAATGCCCCCCATGGCGAAGACAGCCACCTCGGTCGTGCCGCCGCCGATGTCGACGACCATGCTGCCGCGCGACTCGATGATGGGCAGGCCGGAGCCGATGGCCGCGGCCATGGGCTCCTCGATGAGATAGGCCTCGCGCGCGCCGGCCGAGATGGTGGCGTCGTAGACGGCCCGCTTCTCGACCTCCGTCACGCCACTGGGCACGCCGACGACGACGCGCGGGCGGGGGAAGGGCACGAGCATCTGCTCGTGCGCCTTGTCGATGAAGTATTTGAGCATCGCCTCGGTGATCTCAAACTCCGAGATGACGCCGTCGCGCAGGGGACGAATGGCGACGATGTCGCCGGGGGTGCGGCCGACCATCTCGCGCGCCTCCGCGCCGATAGCCAGCGGCCGGCGCGTGCGCTTGTTGATCGCCACCCACGACGGCTCGTTG
>NZ_JAYRVJ010000713.1:0-2980 GCF_041918635.1 Promineifilum sp. (SeqCode) | reverse complement strand
TTTGGGGTTCTGGCTGCCGCTGTTTGCCAGTTGGCTGCTGATGGCGGCCGAAGGCCCCATCATCTCCGCCTCCATCAACCGGCTGCCGGACGAGGTGATCATGCTGGCGGCCATGGGCATCGTCACCAGCCTGTCGGTGACTATCGAGAGCCCGATCATCAATCTGCTGGCAACCTCGACCGCCCTAGTGCGCGACTACGCCTCCTACCGGTTGGTTCGCCGCTTTACGTTGCACTGGTGCGCGCTGCTCACCGTGCTGGCCGTACTTGTCGGCTACACGCCGCTATTCGACCTGATTGTGCCCGGCTGGCTCGACGTGCCGGACGAGGTGGCGCGCTGGGTACGGCCCGGCATGCAGATCATGATCTTCTGGAGCGCGGCTATCGGCTGGCGGCGCTTCTTGCAGGGCATCCTCATCCGGTTCAACCAGACGCGCAAAATCGCCTGGGGCACGGGCGTGCGCCTTCTGGCCTCCGGCGGGGCGGTTGTCCTGCTGGCCCTGCTGACCGACTGGCCGGGGGTCATCATCGGCGCGCTGGCGCTCATGGCCGGGGTGACGGCCGAGGCGGCCTACGCCACCTGGGTTGTCCGGCCGGTGGTGCGGGCCGAGCTCTCGCCCGGTTCGCCGCCCGCCGACGGCCCGGCGCTCACCTATCGCGCTCTGTTCTGGTTCCACTTGCCGCTGGCGGCCACATCGCTGCTCATCCTGCTCATGCAGCCGCTCGTCACTTCCAGCCTGGCCCGGTTGGAACACCCGACAGAGTCGCTGGCGGCGTGGCCGGTGCTGTTCCAAATCCTGCTGATGGCGCGGGCGGCGGCGATGGCCCTGCCGGAGGTGATCATTGCCCTGCACCGCGACGGCCGGACGTTCGGGCCGCTGCGCCGCTTCACTATGGCCCTGACGGCGCTCAGTACGGTGGTGATAGCGCTTTTCGCCTTTACCCCGCTGGCCCAGGGCTACATCTTTGGCGTGCAGGATATGACGCCGGAAGTCGGGCAACTGGCGCTGTCCAGTCTGGGGCTGTTTCTGTTCTTCCCGGCGCTGGCGGTGCTCATCTCCTGGTTGCGCGGCCTGCTCATCCACGGCCGCCACACGCGGTACGTCAACGTCGGCATGGCCGTCAACCTGGCCGTCACGGGCGGCGTGCTGGCGTGGGGCGTGGCGCGGGCATGGCCGGGGTTGCCCACGGCGGCCCTGGCGCTCAATTTGGCCTCACTGGCCGAGGTCATCTATCTTGGCTGGCGCACCCAGGCCGTCCTGCCCAGGGCGCAACCAACCCAATCCTGAAGAAGAGCATCCACAGATCTCACAGATTACGCAGAGTAAAGAAAAATCTGTGCAATCTGTAGATGCTTCTTGGAGGCGTTTTACATGACTATGCGTATTCTGCAATTGCCGCTCGGGCCGCTCCAGACAAACTGTTACGTGTTGGCCTGCACCGAAACCTCACAGGCCGTCGTCATCGATCCGTCCTGGGATGGGCGGGGCATACTGGCCCAGGTGCAGAAAGCGGGCTGGACGCTCGAAGCGATCTGGCTGACCCACACCCACTTCGATCACGTCGGCGCGCTGGCCGAACTGAAGGAGTTGACCGGCGCACCCATCTACGTTCATCCAGAGGCCGTGCCCATGCTAGAGCGGGCGACGGCCGCCGGGGCGATGTGGGGCATCCCCGTGGACGCCGCGCCGCCGCCCGATCACTTGTTAGTTGAAGGGCAGGAGCTCCAGGTCGGCGAACTGTCGGCCGCGGTGCTCTACACGCCGGGGCACGCGCCGGGCCACGTCTGCTTTCATCTGGCCGGCGAGGGCGTGTTGTTCGATGGCGACGTGCTCTTTCAGGGCAGCATCGGCCGGACGGACTTGCCCGGCGGCGACTACGAACTGCTCATGAGCAGTATCCGCGAGAAGTTGCTGCCGCTGCCGGATGAGACCGTCGTGCTATCCGGTCACGGCCCGGCGACGACTATCGGCGAGGAGCGGCGCAGCAATCCTTTTCTGACGGAGTAACGATTGCCTGGCCGCTATTCTGACACGGGGGTAGGCGCCGGCGTGGGCGTAAGGGTCGGTGTGGACGTGGGCACGGCCCCCTGCCACTGGAAGGCAGCCGGGCGGCTGCTCTTGCCGCCGAAGGTATAGATGAAGCCGCCGTCGGAGCGTCGGCCGGTCACCTGGACGATGCTGACCGTCCACTGCATGCGGCGCAGCGCCTCGATCTCCGGCCGCCACTCGGCCGGCAGATGGAACGAGGGGTCGCGCGTGAAACCGCGCTGCGGCAGACTGTCGCGGTCGTCGAGGTCGCGCAACTCGACCATGTACCACTCGTCCGGCCCCAGGTCTTTGACCGCCGTCCACTGCAAGATGATGGGCGTGTCCAGCGACTCCACCACCGTGCCATCCACCGGGTAGAGAAGCGACGGCCCGCCGGGCGGCGGCGTCAGCGAGGGCGTCGGCGACGGCCCGGCCGTAGGCGGGATAGTGTCCCCGTAGAGCAGCTTGGGGATGCAGAGCGTATCGCCCGGCTGGAGGAGCTGGATCGACTCCTGCGTCTGCCGGTTGACGGCGATGATCGCCTCCAGCGGCACGCCCTTGAGCGCCGACAAGCCATAGGCCGAATCGCCTGACTGGATGGTGATGATCTCGCAGTTGGTCGCGTCGGCCAATACCGGCTGACCGTTGATCTGCAGCAGCACCGACTCCAGCGGCGGGGTGGCTGTCGGCCAGGGGATCACGAGACCCTGACCGGATTGGATGGGGGCGTTCAGGTCGAAATTGTTGGCCTGGGCGATGCTGTCGGCCGACACCCGGTAGAGGAGCGACAGGCCAAAAAGCGTCTCGCCGGCGCTGACGGTGTGGGTGCGCGGGTCGCGCGGGGTGCTGGTCGGCGCGGGCGTCTGCGACGGGCTGGGCGTGGCGCTGGGAGGCAATGTCTCCGACGGCAGCGGCGTCCAGGTGGGCGTGAGGGTGATGGTGGGCGGCAAG
>NZ_JAYRVJ010000712.1:0-6697 GCF_041918635.1 Promineifilum sp. (SeqCode) | reverse complement strand
CCTCTGCTAGAATTACGCCCTATGATCCGCAATCCGATCCGCAATCCACGCCGACAACTCGCTCTCCTGCTGTCCCTGACGCTGCTCTTAACCCTTGCTGCTTGCGGCGGAAATAGTGAGGCGGACGCGCCGCCGGCCGCCACTCAGGCCATCGCTGCCACGGCTCCCGGCGCCGATGCGCCCACAGCCATTCCCTCCCCCAGCCCCATGCTAACCCCCTTCCCCGCCCCCGGGGAGGACACCAGCCGCGCCGAGGGCGACCCGACCATCCCCACGCGCACGCCCACGCCCGACCCCGCCGCGCCGGCGCCTACGGCCAGCGTCGCCGCGCCGGAGGCGGCCGTCCTGCCCGCGCCGGTCTGCAACGGCCTGACGCCCGACAATCCCGAAGGGCCCTACTACACACCCGACACGCCGGAGCGCGCCTCGCTGCTGGAGGCGGGTATGCCCGGCGAACGCTTCGTTGTCTCCGGCTACGTCCTCGGCCCCGACTGCGCGCCCATCCCCGACGCGTGGCTCGACTTCTGGCACGCCGACGCCGCCGGCCAGTACGACAACAGCGGCTACCGGCTGCGCGGCCACCAGTTCACCGACGCCAACGGCCGCTATACCCTGGAAACGGTCTTCCCCGGCCTCTACCCCGGCCGCACGCGCCACATCCACGTCAAGGTCATGGCCCCCGGCGGCCCCATCCTGACCACCCAACTCTATTTCCCCGATGAGCCGCAAAACGCGACCGATGGACTTTATCGCCCAGAGCTTGAGATGACCGTCACACAGGGGAGCGAGGGCCGGACGGGCGTGTTCGACTTCGTGGTGACGCTGCCTTAGTAACGCTGCCACGTGCCGTCATCGAAGAAGACAAAGAGACCGCTGTCGGTGTTGAGCATGAAGCCGCGCTCGAAGTTCTGCTGTGAGCCGCTGTAGCCGCGCTCACATTCCTGCGCGTTACCCAAGCCGTTCCGGATGGCCGGGACTTCGCACCACATCGTGCCGAAACCGCGGCGCGGCGTCGGCGGGCACTGGGGCGGCGTATTCGCATCAGTACAGGCGTACTCCGGGCTGCCTTCAACATAGGGAGCGTGCTGGAAAACGCGCCACGTCCCGTTGTCGAAGGCCACGAGGGCTTGGCCGGCATCAATGGCGTCACTACGCCAAAACATCATACCCAACTCAAAGCGCTCCTCCGCACCGGAGTGACCTATCGGCTGTCCTACTGCGCACCCGATGCGCTCCTGAGCCGCCGACCGCGCGCCCTCAAAAGGGGCGGCCACAGCCGCACAAGCTGGGGTCGGAGGCAGCGTGGCTGATGGAAATGGCGTAGGCAGCAGTGTGGCGGTTGGTGGTGGGCTAGTGGCTGTCGGCGCAACCGTGTCCACGACGGTGGGGACCGCCGTCTCCGACGAGCTTTGCGTCTTAGTGGGTATAGTGGTGGTCGTTGACGCAGTGGTAGCCGTCACCAGGGAAGCTGCCATAGGCGTGTCTGGGGCAACCTCGGTTGCGGCCGACCCCGTGCCGGGTTCAACGTCGTCGCTTGGCGTGCTCCCTCGATTAGCCAGTAAGAACCAGCCTGCCAGCACTGCCAACAGCAACGCGGCCACTACGCCGATAATCAGTCCGCGATTGACTCGCTGTCCGCCCGAAGCGGTTGCCGATTGCACCGCCAATGGCGCCGCGACCAACATCCGGCCCGCATCGCTGCTGAGCGGTTGGGTCGTCAGCGCCGCCTTCAACGCTGCCGCATTCTGGAATCGACCTTCTGTAGGCAGAGCCATCGCCATCAGCACGGCTTGTTCCACCGTCGGGCTGATCCGCGCCTCGATCAGTCGGGGCGGCGTTAGCGTCTCGCCTACCATACGTTTGACGCTCTCCGGCGGCGCGCTGCCGGTCAGCAAGTGATAGAGCGTCGCGCCCAGGGCGTAGATATCCGACCGCGCGTCGGTCGAACCGCCGCCATACTGTTCTGGTGGGCTATAACCAGGCGTGACCGCCCGCGCCCCAAGCGTCGTCTTGGCTTCCGCATCATAGACCTTGGAGATGCCGAAATCCACGAGCACAGCGCGTCCATCCTGGGTGATACGGATGTTGGCCGGCTTAATGTCGCGGTGGATGATCGGCTGCGGACGATTATGCAGGTAAGCCAACGCGTCGCAAACCTGGACTACCCAGTTGAGTGCCTGGTCTTCAGGCAAGCGCCTAAGCCGATCCAGCATTGACTCCAGGTCTTCACCTTCGACGTAGTCCATCACCAAATACTGACCCTGGTTGGAAAGAAAGAAGTGGTCGGTGACACGCGGTAAGTTGGGGTGAGACAGATGGGCCAGCATCGTCGCCTCCCGCTCGAACTGCTGCCGCGCTTCTGGCGAGGCGTCGCTATTCTCCTTGAGAGCGACCGTCTTCTTCAGATTGAGATCCCAAGCGCGATACACCGCCCCCATGCCGCCCTGGCCGAGCAACTGGACGATTCGGTAGCGACTACTGAGCACATCCCCTGTGGCAAGCGGCATGATGTCCCTCCTTGGTTTCACTGCCTGACAAACCGCGCGCCTACTGCTTTTCCAACCTCACCCACACCGGATAATGATCGCTCGCCGACACGCCGAGCAGGACGCCCGACCCGGCCACGTTGAAGCCGCGGGCGAAGACGTGATCGGGCGCGGCGACGCGCAGGCCGTAGCGCTTGATCGTTGGCCCATTGCCGGCCGAGCCGTGGAGCAACTCGCCGTCGGCGAAACGCGCGGCCAGCGCCGACACGCCCCGCCCGGTCATGATGTTGAAGTCGCCGCCGACAACCACCGCACCCGCGTCCTCCGGCACGTCGGCCACCAGCGCCGCCACCTGCTCCTGCCGCAGCGCCGGCGGCGCGGTGGCGATCTCCAGGTGAGCCGAGTAGGCCAGCACCTCCAACTCGCCAATCTGCACCACGGCCCGCGTCGCCGTCCGCTGCTGGCCGGTCAGCGGGTGCAAGCCGGGCAGGATGACCTTGCGCGGCTCGACGATGGGCCAGCGGGCCAGAATGGCGTTACCGAAGTCGTCGCCATCGTGGGCCACCGAGGACGGATAGTAGACGTAGTTGTAGCCCAACTCCCGCGCCAGCCTCTCGACGCCAGGCGCGTCCATCTCCTGCAACAGGACGATGCCGGCTTCCGGCAGCGGCGCTATCGTTCGGAACGCCTTGATCGTCTCATCAATCGCCTCGCCGTATTGCACGTTATAGGACACGACGACCAACTCGTTCGGAGTGGCGGGCGCGGCGGGCACGTGCTCGCCGGTATAGAGCGGGCCGTCCGGCTCTGCGTAGTTGGTGAACTGGCGCACAAAGCGCCGGGTCAGGCCGCTCCGGCCCACACTGCCTTCCGCCATCGTCAACATCTCCAATCCGGCCGAGGGGATCGCCGCCGGCACGCAACTGACCAACGCCGCCAAGAATAGCGGTAGAGTGAACGAGCGCAACACTGGCCCAACGCCGAAAAATCTGCGTAATCTGCGAAATCTGCGGATTCTTCCTCTCTCCCTCTTCATCCCCACCCCTGCCACGCATCCGCCGCCACCCACAGTTCCAATACCAACGTCACCGCCACCACAACGGCGACGATGTCCGCCCGATAGCCAGCGCGAACCATCGGCTAAACCCACAGCGGGACGCCTGCCGCCGCCAGCGTCACGCCCCACCGCCACTGGAAGAACGCCGCAGCCGGCACCGCGGCGATCAGGGCGCTATAGACCATCACCGGCCAGCCAGAGTTCTCAGCGAGCGACGAGGTCAGTGTCATGCTGCCGGATACGATGCTTGCAAATCTGTGAATTCAATTCTTATCTGGTTGCCGCCAATGGAACGACAGCCAGCCGCGCCGATGGAACCACCACGCCACGACCGCCGCGATGCACACGGCCAGGATGAGGATGACGATGAACATCCGCTCGAACGACTCGCCCGGCAGGGAGACGTTCATGCCGTAGACCGACGACACCAGCGTCGGCAGCGCCAGGACGATCGTCACCGCCGCCAGGAACTTCATGACCACGTTCAGGTTGTTGGAGATGAGCGAGGTGTAGGCGTCGGCCATCTCCCCCAGCACGGTCAGCATCGTGTCGGCCATGTAGAACCCCTGCCGATACTCGACGCGCACGTCCTTGAACATCTCCCTGTCCTCCGACCGCCAGCTGAAACCGGTCTTATCCTGCAAATGCTGAACCATCTGGTCGTTCCACTCCAAACCCGTCTTCATGTAGACCAGGCTCTTCTCGTAGCGCAGTAGTTCGAGCATCTCGCTGTTCTCAATAGAGTCCTTCAAGCGGTCTTCGACATCCTCCAGCCGCTTGTCGATCTCCTCCAGATAGAGCAGGAACCAGTTCGCCACGACGCTCAGGATAGCCAGGATCATGCGGTTGGTGCGGTGGGTGTGCAATTCCCCTTCATCGTAGTTGTAATTCAGGTCGCGGACGAAATCGATGGGGTGACGGCAGATGGTGATGAAGTGGTCGGGCGTGACGACCATGCCCAGCGGCACGGTGCGATAGGGCACGCGATCCTGCGTGCCGAAGTCATAGGGCGCGCGCACGATGACCATGTGCGTGTTATTCTTCGAGTCCGAACGCGCCACCTCGCGCTGGTCGAGCGCAGCCTTCAGGAACGTCTCCGGCAAGGCGATCACCTTACATAGGTGCGCGATCTCCTCGTCACTAGGGTTCTCGATGTGGATCCATGTCCCCGGATCATACGTCTCGACCGGCTGTAAGCCCCACTGTCCGTCGCGGTAGATACTAATCATCCCTTCGCCTCACCTGTTCGACTCGCACGAGTATAGACGCGGCCGGCGCGCGCGCCAAAGAGGGATTAACGTCTCTTAACCCTGCCTCCCCGCCCGAATTGCCCTATAATCAAAGAATCTGCTCAATCTGGGAAATCTGCGGATGATTCTTCTTCGATGGCACAACAAGATCTAGCCGCTCACCAATCCGTCCTCGACCTCGTCTGGAACCAACTGCCGGAGCGCCAGAACGGCTCGTCCTCCACTTGGTGGTTCTTCCTGCTCTTCCCGGAGGGGCCGGAGGGGTATGGCCCGCGCCAGCTGATGTTCACCATCGCCGCCCGCGCCGGCCGGCGCATCCGCATCAATGACGTGTGGCTGCCCGGCCTCGACCGGCGGCGGCCGCTGGCTGAAGGTCTCGACCGCTTCGACGCCATGTCGGTCGGCTGGTATGCCGACGATCAGAGCCACGAATACCTGCTGCGCGCTGCTGGGCCGGCGGTCATGGACGCGCGCGATGGCTTCCTGCGCTGCGACGGCCCCGACGAGCACGGCATGGAATTTCGCCGCTCGGCCACGGAGCCAGTTGGTCTGGCCGCGACCATCTGCGCGCCCGGCGGTGAATCGACATTCGAGACGTGGGGCGCGCTCGACTCGCCCACGTCGTCGCCGGTCATCTCCATGGACATCACCACGCCCTTCGGCGGCACGCACTACATCGCCTGGCGGCGGCTCAACTTCCGCGGACGCTTCCAGTTGCCCACCGGCCCGGAGACGCTACAAGGAGTCGGCTTCTTCCAGCGCGTATGCCTGAACATCCCCGTCTTCCCCTGGAAGTGGATCTGGGCCGTCTTCCCCGATCAAACGCTCTTCACCGCCTACGTGCCCTATCTGGGCCTCAACCTGTTTCGCAAGGGGTATCGCTTCTTCCGCAACAACCGGCTGGAACAGGCGACACTCTCCATCGCTCAGTCGGCCATGTGGATCCCACCCGGTGCGGGCGAACCGGTGCGCTTCAACCGCATGGCGGCCACGCCCGTCCTCGGCCGCGGCCCCCACCCGCACTTCCAGATCGAGGCCCGCAACGACGCCGGCGACCACCTATCCTTCCTGGCCGCGCCTTATGGCCTGTCGCGTTTCTACATCGACCGGCCGATCCTGGGCCGGCTCGAATCGCACTGGAACTACAACGAGTACCTCTTCCGTATGGAGGCGCTTGACGGCCGCGTCGCCGGCCACCCCGTCACCCGCCAGACCCACGGCCAGGCGTATGGCAGTTTGGAGTATACGTATGGGGTGGGGCTGTAAGAAGCTCACGCAAAGAACGCCAGGTGAACCAAGGACGCAAAGAAGATGCCCTTTGCGCGCTTGGCCCTCTTGGCGTTCTTTGCGTCAGCTTCCTTCCATCAACCGCCATGACCTCATCTAACGACTCGACACCCCGCCGCCCCGAATGGGCCCCCGAAGACGCCGACGAGGGCTTCGCCACCCACGTCATGCCCGGCGTGACCGGAGGCCACGATGGCCTGCGGCGCGAAGAGACCGGCGCGGACGCCGGCGCGCCGCCCGCCGGATCGCCGCCATCCCGGCGACCGCTAACCGTAGACGAATACGTCACCGGCGTCCTGGCCGGCGACCGCGCCGTGCTGGCCCGCGCCATCACCCTCGTCGAGAGCAACGCCCCGGCCCACTTCGAACTGGCCCAGGAGGTGTTGCGTCGTCTGCTGCCCCACAGCGGCCGGGCTATGCGCGTCGGCATCACCGGCGTGCCCGGCGCGGGCAAGAGCAGCCTCATCGAGGCCCTGGGCGTGTGGCTGATCCGCGACGGCCACCGGGTCGCCGTGCTGGCTGTGGATCCCAGCAGCAGCCTGTCGCGCGGCAGCATCCTGGGCGACAAGACGCGCATGGAGCAATTGAGCCGCGAGCCTGACGCCTTCATTCGCCCT
>NZ_JAYRVJ010000711.1:0-1501 GCF_041918635.1 Promineifilum sp. (SeqCode) | reverse complement strand
GGCTTTCACGTCGAGGTCGTCGGGCTGGCCGCGCCTTTCGCACACACCCGGCTGACCGAGCGCGGCGGGGGCAGCGCGACCGCCCTGCTGTGGTCGGCCGACGAGGCGTGGCTCTACTTCAGCGATACCGACGCGGCGGGCCGACCGCAACTCTACCGCGCCCGGCCGGACGGCAGTGTTAAAGAGCAACTGACCGACTTGAGCGAATCGGTCGTCCAGTTCAACGCGCTGGCCCTCTCGCCCGACGGCCGCCGGCTGGCCTACGGCGCGCGCAACCTGCTCACCCCGCCCTCGCCCTACGCCTACGACCCGGCCGACGAGGGGTGGATCGGCATCCTCGACCTGGACAGCGGGGCGAACGTTCAGGTTCGGCTACCGAAGTTCGGCGCGGCCGAGAACGGGCGCGGCCTGGTGTGGGACGCGGCGGGGGAGCGCCTGCTGGTCATCGGCGACAGCCTGCCCATCCCCCACGATGACCCGCTGGCCGGGCGGCAGGCGCACTGGCTGGCGGCCGGCGGCGAGATTGAGCGCTCGTTCTATCAGGCGGAGGGGCCGTCAGAGCAGGTGGGCTGGATCGCGTCGCTGGGCGACATCGACACGCTGATGTTCAGCAGCAACGCCGATTACTACGTGCTGGAGGATGGCGCGGCGCGGCGGCTGGAGGGCGCAGACGCGCCGCAACTGGGCATCGAGCTTGGGCGGAGACCGATCGGGGTGTTGCCGGGGACGCTAGACTTTCCTGGCGAGGCGGCGTGCACTCCATAGTTTTATCCATGTGCGCCACCTCTGCCCGTACAGTTTTGACTCTATGCTATAATGGGAGCCAGTTCGGGTAATCGCATAAAAGGAATGGGACGCTAATGGACGCTGATTCTTGCGCTGATTGGCGCGGTTTCAATGGAGCCGACCGCGAGAATCAGTACTGTATTATGTTTATCAGCGTCCCAATCTTTACGCAGTCATCGGCCTTTCTGGAAAAGGGGGCTACTTATGGCAGTATTTACACGTTATGAAGGCGTTGTCCGGCGTGGGCAGATCGAATTGCCAAGCCGTACTGAACTACCTGAAGGCAGTCGGGTGGTGGTTATCGTCACGGGGCCGGAGCCGCTGGTGGACGAGGTGGATGCCCGACGCAAAGCGACGCGGTGGCTCGTTGAGTATGTGGGTAATATGCTTGCGGCTGATGAGGGACGGCTGACGGAGAAGAATGACCGCCCTGTGTGGCGCTTCGGCGCTTACGTGACCGGGCGCAGTCACGCCCCCTATGGGCCGGTGGGACACGTTGACGTGGACGCGCACCAGGGCGAGTTAATCCTCGACGAACGGCAAGCCGAGAGACTACTGACCAATGCCAAAGCCCTTGCCGGTTCCCTTCCACGCACAGAGTAAACAGGGTTATTGTCTAGCGGCTTGCGCTCAGATGGTGCTTGCCTACTACGGCCAAGCGCGCGACCAAGAGCGTCTGGCCGCCCAGCTTAAGGTTGAACCCTACCTCGGCGCG
>NZ_JAYRVJ010000710.1:0-1855 GCF_041918635.1 Promineifilum sp. (SeqCode) | reverse complement strand
TCGCAACTGTATGAGATCACCGGCGTGCCCGAAACCTTTTTCATCGACCGCGACGGCGTTATCCGTCACGTGCAGATCGGCCCCGTCAACCAGCAGTTGATGGACCAGATCATGCCGACGCTTTTAGCTCAATAGAAAAGAATCCACAGATTTCACAGATGACACAGATTAGAAGACATAATCCGTGTCATCTGTGAAATTTGTGGATTCTTCTTAAGGAACATGCAGTGATCGCCGGACTCACCATTGGATCGATCTTACTGGGCGTGGCGCTGGTCGTCATCGTCGCGCTCTATCTGCTGCGGCCGTTCGCCTTCCCCGAAGATGACGCCATCCGCCTCGACCGCGAAGAGGTGGATGGGCTGGTGCTGCGCCGCGAGGGGCTGCTGCGCCAGATTCGCGAACTGGACGACGACATGGAGTCGGCCAAGGTCGCGCCCGAACTATACCAGCACCGCCGGCCCCAACTGGTCAAGCAGGCGGCGCTGATCATGCAACAACTCGACGCCCACGGCTACCAGGAGACGCCCATTACCGCCGACCTGGACGCGCAGATCGAGGCCGCGGTGAAGCGCTTGCGCACGCCGGAGGAGATCGACGCCGACATCGAGGCCGCCGTGCGCCAGGCGCGCGAGCGCCGGCTGGCCCCGGCCAATGGGGCCGCGACGAGCGCCGCCAGCTTCTGCCCCCAGTGCGGCCGCCGCGTGGAGGCCGACGACCGCTTTTGCCCCAAGTGCGGCCACAACCTGGCCGGGGAGCCAGCTACCCCCCGCACCGCTCGTGTTTAAGAATAAGAATCCACAGATTATACAGATTAACCTATGAATCAGACCGTCTCGCGGCCTGGGATGCGCCGGATTTATCTGTTCGCGCTCGGACTCATCATCCTATTCGTCCTCGTTTTGCGACCTCCAGTAGGGCAGGCGCAAGACCCGGTGCTGCCGGCCGGGACGCCGGACGGCTTCCCCGGCCTGGAGACCTACGCCGAGCGTTGCGCCAACTGCCACGGCGCGACGGGCGCGGGCGACGGCGAACTGATCGCCCAGAGCGGCAACCCCGCTCCCATGCCCTTCGACGCCGACTACATCCGGCAGGCCATGCCCTCGGTCATGTTCCAGCAGATCACCGACGGCGAAGCGGCGGTTGGCATGCCCCCCTTCGGCCCGGCCAGCAGCAATCCCATCGACGAGGCCGGCCGCTGGAACCTGGTGGCCGCCGTCTTCAGCCTGGCGACGCCGCCGGAAGACGTGGCCGCGGGCCAGACGGTCTATGAGGCGCAGTGCGCCGCCTGCCATGGCGACGCCGGCCAGGGCAACGGCCCCGACGCGGCCAGCACCGACCCGGCCGCCGGCCCGCTGAACGACGCGACCTACTGGTTCAACCGCAGCAACGAGACGGTCGCCGCCGACCTGGCCCCCGGCGTCATCCCGGCCCATACCTACGACATCGCCGAGGCCGACCTGGCCCGCGTGGTCGATTACGCCCGGACGTTCAGCTACACCTACGCTGACCCGGCCGTGCTGACCCAGCCCATCGCCCAGGGCGCGATCAGCGGCGTGCTGACCAACGGCACAACCGGCGCGGCGCTGGCTGACACCGAGGTCTTGCTGCGCGCCTTCACGCCGGAGTTGACCGAGACGCTGTCGCTGACGACCACCACCGACGCCGAGGGCGCGTTCCGCTTCGACGTGACGGACACCCCGCCGGAGTGGGTCTTCATCGCCGGCGCGTCCCTCAACGGCCTCAACTTCAGCAGCGGCGCGGATCAACTCAGCCGCAGCCGCACCGAGCTAGACCTGCCCATTACCGTCTACGAGAAGACCAGCGACCCGGCCGCCGTCAACATCGCCCAACT
>NZ_JAYRVJ010000709.1:0-1668 GCF_041918635.1 Promineifilum sp. (SeqCode) | reverse complement strand
CCTGTCCGTCCTGCGCCAGGTGGCCGACCCGCTGATCGACATCCACGGCCAGGGCGAGCACCTGTCGCTGTTGCGCCCGCGCGCCCACCTGCCGCTGCTCGACGCCTTCGGCGGGCTGGCCGCCGAGCGCGAGGCGCTGGCCGCCGAGGTGCACCGCCTCTACGCCGTACAGCGCGAGCTGGATCAGATGCGGCGCGACCAGCGCGATCTGGCGCAGCGCATGGAGATGCTCCACTACAAGATTGAGGAGCTATCGGTCGCCGCGCTGCAACCGGACGAGGAAGAGACGCTGCGCATCGAGCGTATCCGGCTGGCCAACGCCGAACAGCTGGGCCGGCACGCCAGCGAGGCCGTGGCCCTGCTGAGTATGGTGGACGACGAGCGGCCGTCGGTGGCCGACCTGCTGGGCCGGGTGGAGCACGCCCTGAGCCAGCTGGCGAAGCTGGACGAGACGCGCCAGGCGTCGCTGGAGAACCTGCAGGGGCTGGCCTTCCAGTTGAGCGAGCTGGGCGGCGACGTGCAGGACTACCTGGAGGCGCTGGAGTTCGACCCGCAGCGCTTGAACAGCGTCGAGGCGCGGCTGGAAAACATCAACCAGTTGAAACGTAAGTACTTCGAGAGCGACATCGCCGGGCTGCTGGCGGCGCAGGAGCGGGCCGAGGCCGAGCTGAAGACGCTGGAGAACAGCGAGGTGCGCACCGCCGAGCTGGAAGCGGAGCAGGAGCGCTACCTGCGGCGCATCGGCGAGCTGGCCGCGGCCCTGTCGGCCAGGCGGCGCGCCGCGGCCGAGCGGCTGTCGGCGGCCGTCGAATCGCACCTGGGCGACCTGAAGATGGAGGGGGCGCGCTTCGGCGTGGACTTCCAGACTCACCGCACGGCGGCGGGCTGCTACGTGGCCGGCCCCGACGGCGAGGAAACGCGGCTGGCCTTCGACCAGACGGGCATCGACCAGGTGGAGTTCCTCATCTCGGCCAACCCCGGCGAACCGCTGAAGCCGATGGCCAAGGTCGCCAGCGGCGGCGAGACGGCGCGCCTGATGCTGGCCCTGAAGACGGCCCTGGCCCAGGTGGACGAGACGCCGACGCTCATCTTCGACGAGATCGACCAGGGCATCGGCGGGCGCGTGGGCGACATCGTCGGCCGCAAGCTGTGGGGGCTGGCCTCGGAGGCCGACCATCAGGTGATCGTGGTCACCCACCTGCCGCAACTGGCCGGCTATGGCGACGCGCACTTCCACGTCAGCAAGGCGGTGGCCGGCGGCCGGACGACGACCCACGTGGACAGCCTGGACACGGCCGGCCGTCTGCGCGAGCTGGCGGCCATGTTGGGCACGCAAGGCGACGCCGCCCGCACCGGCGCGCAGTCGATCCTGAGCCACGTGGAGCAGGCCAAGGCGGCGACGCTGCCGGTGGAAGAGTTTTAGGGTTGGCGGCGGCCAAGCGGCGGCTGGCCGTCAGCGAAGCGGCGAGCGAGACCAGCGCTACTTAAGATATGATCAGGTGTAGCGCGGGATGGTATCCCGCGTCTGGGGCCTTTTGTAGCGCCGCGCCGCTCTGGTAGAATATCGGGCTGACATGTCGACACAGCGCATCCGCACCCTCTTCACCCTCTCGCTGGTGGTTCAGGACGTGTTCCTCATCGCGCTGGCCTTTGTGCTGGCCTACCAGT
>NZ_JAYRVJ010000708.1:0-3140 GCF_041918635.1 Promineifilum sp. (SeqCode) | reverse complement strand
GTGTAGGTCAGCGTCGCCCCGTCGGCCGGGGCCGCGCCGCGGTTGCCCACGCGCAGGGTGTGGGTCGTCGTCTCGCCCGGCAGCCCCGGCGTGCTGTCGCCTGTGGCCCACAGGTCGGCCCGCGCCGCGCCCAGGGCCACGTCGTCGAGCCACGCCCAGGCCACCGGCGCGCCGGCCGCCTGTGGCAGCCGGAACTTGACCGTCACTGTCTGGCCGGCGTAGGCCGACAGGTCGATCCGGTAGCGGCGCATGGCGGCCAGATTGGGCGGCAGCGCCTCGGACGCGGCCGGCGACAGCGCCTCGGCCGCGGCCGGCGCGAGGGCTTGCGGCTGCACCGTCACCTCCAGCCCCGCCCCGCGATAGGCGAACGACAGCGCCGGGTGGCTCATGCCGGCCGGGATGGCGACCGTCTGCGACAGCGTCGCCTCGCCGGCCGCGGCGGCTAGCGCCGGCCCGACGTAGTAGGGATGGCGTATCTCGGCGTTCTGGCCGGGCAGCCGCCCCAGAAAGGCCACGTGGGTCTGGCCGGCGCTGTCCACGACCATTCGCGGTTCGCCGCTGGCCGCCATCCCCGGCGACATAAGCAGCGGCTCTTCCCACGCGCCGCCGATCTGTTGCCGGACGAACTGGACGCCGGCCCCGCCGTCGCGCACCAGTTGCGGCAGCCCCGCAGGGCCGAAGGTCAGGTGCATGTAGACCATCGCCAGCGTCCCACCCACCGGTAGGCTCTGGGGCGCGCCCCAACCGCCGTCGCCGCGCTGCCGGTAGAGGACTAGTCCGCCCCGTTCGTACACCATGTGCAGTCCGCCCGACGGGTCAGCGGCGATCGCGCGTAAGATGGGAAGGGCTGCCCCTCCCGCCACGGCCGTCTCCACCCGCCAGGTGGAGCCATTGTGAATGGCGGTTTTGAGACTGTAATCCGACGATCGGCCGGACTCATTCCAGACCAGGAACACCCGGCCGGCGGCGTCCCGCCCCATGTCCCCCGCCTGGATACTGTCCTGCGTGCTCAACACCTGAGGCGCGGACCAGGAGCCGCCCGGCGCGCTCTGGCGCGCAAGCAGGAATTCTTCGCCGGTCTGTCGGACCCAGGACACGTGGACGCGGCCGTTACCCGCTACCGCCACCCGCCCCTGCACGCCGCCATAGGCGTCGGACACGATCTGCTCCGAGGCCCAGACGCCGCCGGGGGTGCGCCACGAATAGTGCACCTTCCCGTCGCTCCAGACCACGTGCACCGTCCCGTCCGGCCCGAGGGCCAGGCCCATATTGAACGGGTACGAGCCGTACGTCACCGTCTCGGGCTCCGACCACGAGCCGTCCGCTTTCAGCACGCGATAGATCGTCCTGTCCGTGCCGGCAACGACCAGATGCGCCTGGCCGAGGCTGTCCTGCTCGAGCAGGTAACTGGACGTTGCGCCCAAAGAGAAGGGCGACGACCACGCGCCGTCCGCGCCCTGCGTCGCAACCATCAGTCCCTTCGATCCCTCGCGCCAGAAGAAACGCAGCCGACCGCCGACCATCACCAGCCGGGTCTGGCTCGCCCAGGGTTGGGTGGCGTCGACCACGCGGCGCGGCGTCCCGAACAGCGGGCCGCCGCCCAGCAGCGCCCCCTGCGCCCCCGTCAGCCGCGCCTCGGCCGACAGCGCCGCCGGCAATGATCCGCCGGCCGTCCACGCCCCCCAGCCGGCGGCCTCGAAATCGCCGTTGGCGATAACGTTGTCGGCCGGCGGCAGGGCCACGTCGAGCCTGGCGTCGACGGCCATCTGGAACGAGGTAGAGGGCAGCACGCCATAGCCCGGCTTGGCCCACTGCACCGCCGCCGTCCCGGCCGCTCCACCCAGATGGGCAGCGTAGGCGCCTTCCACGCTGCTGCTCACCGACCCCAGCGTCGTCGGGGTGGCTGTCACGCCCGCCCCGCCGACGGGCACGCCGGTGTGGTCGAGCACCCGGCCGCTCACCCGCCAGGTGTAGAGCGTCGTCGCCGTGTCGCCCGTGTCGGAGCGCCACGCCTCGGCGTTGCCCGCCCGGTCGGTGGCCCGCACGCGGAAGCGCAGTGTGTCGCCCGACGGGATGCCAAGCGCGGTTGGGTCTAACACGGCCTGGGTTTGCAGCGTGTTGGCGAACCAGTCAGTCCACGCGCCGCCGCCTCGCTTCATCTGCACCTGGTAGCCGCGGATGCCCGAGCTGCCGGGGTCCGCGCCGCCCCAATAGATGGTCAGGCGCGTGTCGGCCCGGCTATGGCTTGGCAGCGCGCCCAGCCACGTCTGCGGCGGCAGCGTCTCCACAGTCGTAACCGCTTCCGGCGCGGCCGGCCACGCCTCGACGTTGCCGGCGAAATCGCGCGCCTGGCTGCGGAAAGCGTAGCTGACGCCGCCCACGCCGGGGTACTCGGCCTGCGTCGTCTCCGGGCCGACCGTCTGCCAGGTCGTCCACGCGCCGTTGTTGACGCTGACCTGAATCGTCACGTCGCGCAGGCCGGCCAGCCCGGCGTCGGCCGCGCTCCAGCGCACGGTGAAGGGGCCGGGCGATTGGGCCGGCAGGGCAGCCACCGTCGTCACGGGCGGCTCGTGGTCGACCGAGGCCCACGATGGGTCGAAGCGCTTGCCCTCCCACAGCCAGAGCGCGTCCGCCCCGCTGACTACGGCCACGGACGCCATCTGCGTGCCGATGAAAAACCACCCGTTGGGGTAGTGGTTATAGCGAAGGCCCGTGCAGGCCACGCGGTCGCTGGCCGGCGACCAGCTGCGGCAGCGGGCGTCCGTGCCGGTCGGGTAGTCGCGCAGGACAGATTGGTTCGTGCCGGCGCTGATCACCATCAGGTCGAGCCAGCCATCCAGGTCGGGGTCGGCACTGTAGACGATGCGCGTCCCATCGGGCGACCAGATGGGGAAGAGGCTGCCCACCTGATTGGATAGTTGGCCGACGTTGCTGCCGTCGGCGCTCATCACGTGGATGCGGTAGCCGCCGCTGCGCGTGGAGGAGAAGGCGATGAGCGAGCCGTCGGGCGACCAGGTGGGGTAGCCGTCGAAGGCCCGGTTGTCGGTCAGCCGCTTCAGCCCGCTGCCATCGGCGTTGATGACGAAGATCTCGGCCTGGTCGCCGACGAAGCTGTAGAAGGCAATGCGCGTTCCATCAGG
>NZ_JAYRVJ010000707.1:0-1794 GCF_041918635.1 Promineifilum sp. (SeqCode) | reverse complement strand
GGGCGTCTTTGGGCGCGCCATACGCGGGGTCCCGGGGCCCGGGCCCCCGGCCCGGGGGCGCCCCCCTGCACCCGGGCCCCTGGAACCTGAAACATCCACGTGCCTATGCGTTAACCCTTTCGCCAGCGCCGCCGCACGGCGCGGGCGGCGCGGCGGATGGGGCCGCCGAGGGGGCTGCGGCTGGCGGCGACCATAGCCCGATACTTCGCGCCGGGCACGACGATGACGCGGTCGCCCCGCAGCGCCGCCAGCGACTCGGCGGCCACCTCATCGGCCGACATCCACACCGCGCCAGGAATCTCGGCGCGGTCGAAGCCCTGATAGTCGCCCACCTCGTGGAACTCCGTCGCCGTGAAGCCAGGGCAGAGCGCCTGCACCTTCACCCCCGTGCCGCGCAACTCGGCCGCCAGCGTCTCGCTGAAAACGTTCAGGTACGCCTTGGTCGCGCCATAGTTGGCCCCGCCCACGGACGCGAAGAAGGCGGCGACGGACGACACGTTGATGATCGCCCCCGCGCCCCGCGCGATCATGCCCGGCAGCGCCGCCCGCGCCAGGGCCACGCTGGCGATGAGGTGGACGCGGATCATGTCCAGCGAACGCTCCAGCTCGACCTCGGCAAAGGTTCCGCGCGTGCCGAAGCCGGCGTTGTTGATCAACAGGGTCAGGTCGTCCAGCCCCTCGATGTGGCGGACGACGCGGGCCACGTCTTCCTCGCCCGACAGGTCGGCGGCCAGCGCCTCGGCCCGGATGGCGTGGGCGGCGCTCAGTTCGGCGGCCAGCGCTTCCAGCCGATCGGCGCGCCGGGCCACCAGCGTCAGGTCATAGCCCGCGGCGGCCAGTTGGCGGGCAAATGCCTCGCCGATGCCGGCCGACGCGCCGGTGATGAGCGCCTGGCCGGGCGGCAACGCGGCCGCGCCGGCATGATCCCGGCTGCGCCAGCGCCGCCAGCCGATCACGCCGGCCGCGGACAGCGCGCCCCCGGCCACAGCCGCCGCGCCAGTGAGTAGTCGTTTCGATTTCGAGTCTGCCATGTTTCCTTTCTCTTATCTCCCCTGCTCCCCCGCTCCCCCGCTCCCCTGCCCCTGCTCCCCCACCACGGGACAAGAATCCCATGCCACGCCTCTACGCCACAATCAACTCATGAATATGGCCCACGGCGCGGCCAACGTCGGCGGCGCTGACAACAACACTGATGCCGCACTCCGACGACCCCTGGGCGATGGCGATGACGTTGACGCGGTGCGCGCCCAGGGCGCTGAAGACCCGTCCGGCGATGCCGGGCGTCGTCTGGATGCCCGCGCCGACGATGGTGACGATGGCGATCTCGTCGCGCGGCCAGACGCGCTCGATGTCGCGCCGCTCCAGTTCGGCGGCGAATTCGCGCTCCACGCCGGCGACAACGGCCGCCGCCGCCGCCTGGGGCACGATGAAGCAGATCGACTGCTCCGACGACGCCTGGGTGATGAGCAGCACACTCACGTCCAGCCGCGCGACCGCGCCGAACGTCCGCGCGGCAATGCCGGGCACGCCGATCATCCCCTTGCCCTCGACGGTGATCATGTTGACGCCCTTGATGGCCGTCACCGCCTTCAGCGAGCCGTTCTGGGCCGGGGCCTCATCGACGATGACTGTGCCGGGGTGGGTCGGGTTGAAGGTGTTCTTGATGCGCAGGGGGATGCCGCTCTCCACACACGGCCGCATCGTCTTGGGGTGCAGCACCCGCGCCCCGTAATAGGCCAGCTCCGACACCTCGCGGTAGGTCAGCGTGGGGATGGAGGCCGCGCCGGACACCAG
>NZ_JAYRVJ010000706.1:0-11425 GCF_041918635.1 Promineifilum sp. (SeqCode) | reverse complement strand
GCGTCCGTCTCCAGGCCGGTCAGCGCCTCGATGCCCGCGGCGCGCTCGGCGCGCAGCGCGCCCTCCAGCGCGTCGAGCCGGGCGGCGACGGCGGCGCGCTCGGCGGCCAGCTGGTCGGGCAGAGCAGCCAGCCCCTCAACGGCGGCGGTGGCCTCAGTGGCGGCGGCCGTCGCGGCGCGCAGGTCGCGCCGGAGGCGGCCGACGCGCCGGTTGTCGGCCAGGATGGCTCCGCCGTCGCCCGGGGCCAGCAGGAAGTGAAACACCGGCAGGGAATAATCGAACACCTGGGGGCAGCGCATCTCATCCAGCGTCTCGCCGATGGGCGCCAGCCGCGCATCGAGCGCGGCAACGCGCTCGCGGGCGGCGACGGCGGCGGTGTGGAAGTGGGCCGAGTGGCCGCGGGCGTAGGGGGTGATGGCGCGTTCCAGCTTGCGGGCGTCGCGCTCCAGCGCCTCCAGTTCGGCGGCGTATTGCAGCCGCAGCGCCCGATTGCGCTTGGCGCTGCGCTCCAGCCAGATGGGCACAAAGACGACCACCAGCACCACCAGGATGAGAAAGGCCAGGAAGGCGTTCAGTAACAACGATTCCAAGGTGAGGACCCGTTTGCCCGCGGTATGGGGGTATTATAGAGGGGATAGGGGTTAGGGGCTAGGGGCTAGGGGCTAGGGAAGAGCGCGGGTGCGACCCACATCAGAAAGTGGGTCGCACGTTGAAACCCCCCCCAACAGGGGGATAGGTGCAACCCACTTCAGAAAGTGGGTCGCACCGGATGATTAAGGCAGAAGCGTCACCTCCAGCGCATCCACCTTCCGCGGCAGCCCGTTGGCCGGGGCATCGAAGATGGGGCCGCTGAAGGTCTGGGTGGCCACGTCGTAGACGTAGACCATCGAGTGGCCGCCGTGGGCGCTGTCCACGTGGAACGTGGCCCGCGTCGTCAGGTAGTAGGTCATGCCGTCCGCGCTGGCCGACAGGCTGTCGAGCGAGTTCTTGGGCATGTCCTGCGTCGAGCCGTCCAGGGCGATGTGCCACACGCCGGTGGTGTTGGCCCCCGCATTGATCAGGCAGAAGCCGAGCACGTCCTCGCCGCCAAACTTGAGCGGCTTCTTGCCGCCGGCCGGGTCGGGCACGCTGCCCGGGCCCTGGGTGCTCAGCAGCAGGTAGGCCTGGCAGTTGGCCCCCACGGGCGACAGGTTGCCGGGCAGGATGTGCAGGGCGTCGAGCTTCTCCTGCGTCTTGTTCGTCAGGCCCACGTCGGAGCCGTCGAAGTAGAGGGAGAAGGCCGCGCCGTCCCACTTGACCAGATCCATGCCATCGACCTTGCCGACGATGCCGGGCACAACGCGGGCGTTCTGGGTGAAGGACAGGTAGAACACCGGCGCGTTGGGGTCGGGGATGTACATGGCGTCGATGTTGTGCATGGCGTTCTTGGCCGTCAGGCCGGCGGCCGAGCCGTCGAACCAGACCGACCATACCGCGCCGTCCCACTTCAGAACGTCCTCACTGCCGAAGGCCACGCCGCCGGTCGCCGCGCTGGTCACGCCCAGCTTGTCGGCCGAGACGAAGACGCCGTCGGCGCACAGGCCGTTGAGGTCGCTGGAGGCCAGCCACGGGGTGAAGTCCACGTCGGCGCTGACGCCATCGCCGGAGCCGGGGCCGACCGGGCCGGGGCCGTCGGCCGCGCCCCACCAGTTGCACGTCGCGTCCACTTCCAGCGTCGAGATGTTCTCCACGCCGTTGCTGACGTTGCCGGCAATGCTGTTGCGGTTCACGTCCACGTCCACAAAGCCCGTGCCGGTGCAGCCGGAGGTGCACTCGTAGACGACGACGCCGTAGTCCCAGCCGTGGATGAGGTTCTTCGTCACGGTCAGGTCGATGTCGAAGGAGCCGTAGCCGCCATCGGCTTCGATGCCCACGCCGCCGGCCGAGCCGTCGCTGGTGAGGGCGTTGGCGCGGAGGACGACCGTCTGGACGGGCGCTTGCGGGGCCGGCGCGGCGGCCGTCGGGCCGGCCTCTTCCGCGCCGGCGGGCGACGGCTGGCGGGTCGGCGGCGGCGCGTCGACGACGATGCCCCAGAAGCCGGCCGAGCCGGTTCCGGCAGCGGTGGCGTCCACGTCGTTGTTCTGGTGCGTGCCGGAGGCGTCCACGATGTAGATGCCGACCTGGTTCTCACTGACGGTGTTGCCGTCGGTGTTGATCGCGCCGGGGCCGTAGAGCAGCATGCCGGTGGAGACGTAGGTGAACGGCGTGTAGGAGTGGCCGCTGACGGTGTTGCCGGTGATGTCGGCCGTCGCGCCGCCGCTGACCTGGATGCCGTTCTGGGCGATGAAGGCCACCGCGCCCGCGCCCGTCACCGTGTTGCCGGCGATGGTGGCCGAGGAGGCCGCGCCGCTGACGTTGATGCCGTTCTTCTGGTAGCCGCTGATGGTGTTGTTGGTGATGTCGGCCGTGCCGTTGGTATTCAGCGAGGCGGCTCCCACCTGGATGGCGACGCCGTTCTGGCAGCCGCTGATGGGCTGGTCGCGCACGTCGAGCACGCGGCTGTCGTGGATGTTGGCGTAGGCCCCATCGCGCACGAAGATGCCGTAACCAATGCTGCCGCAGCCCGTCGGGCCGGGGCCGCTGACGGTGACCTTGCTCAAGTCCACGCTGACGCCCGCGCCGGCGATCTTCACCACGACCGAGTTCGGGGCGGCGGCGGCGGGAATGCTGGCCGGGGCCTTGATGATGGTCGTGGCCGCGTCCGCGCCGACCAGCGTCAGCGACTTGGCGATGGTCACCTGCTCGGTATAGGTTCCGGCCAGGACGTGCACCGTGCCGCCGGTCTGCACTGTGTTGACGCCCTTCTGGACGGTCTTGAAGGCGTCGCTGGGGCTCGTGCCGCCGTTGGCGGCGTCGTTGCCGTTGACGGCGTCGACGTAGCAGTGGGTCGTGCACAGCGGGACGTTCTTGTTCTCGAAGGTGCACGTCCAGGCGTCGCCGTCGGCCAGGGTGATGTTGGCGGGGTTAACCACCTCGGCCGCCGGGGTCGCCGCGTTGTCGCACGTGGCGTTCGTCAGCACCCACGGGGCAACCAGGTTGACCTCGGCCACGGAGTAGGGGCCGGCGGGCAGGATGGGCGACGTGGCGCTCTGGCCGTCGCTCAGGGTGAAGTTCGGCCCCGGCCAGCTGGGGTCGAACTCGAACACCGCCGGGTCGCCGTTCGGCGTGGTCTGCTTGGTCACGGTGATCGTCCCGCCGATGAAGCACGCGCCGTCGAGGTCGCTGGTGTAGAGCCACGGCGTGTAGTCGCTGGGGCCGAAGAAGTTGGCCGGGTTGGGGCCGGCGGCGCTGCCCCACCAGTTGCAGGTGACGTCGAGCGTCTCCGCGCCGACAACAGACAGGTCGGCCTTGCCGTTGCGGACGTGATACGCGCCGCTGATGGCGTTGCGGTTGACGTGGACGTTGTCCAGGTCGGCCGTGGGGTTGTCCACGACGACGGGGAAGTCCGCGCCGGTCGTCAGGATGTTGTGGTGGATGTTGACCGTACCCGTCAGCCACATGCCGTCCACGCCGGAACTGGGGGCGAAGAACTGGATGACGTTGCCCACGTCGGTCACCAAATCGTTGTCCTTGATCTCGACGTTGGTGGCCGTGCCGGGGATGGAGATGCAGGTGTAGATGCAGGTGTAGCGCACCGTGTTGCCGGCGATCAGGACGTTGGTCGAGTTGGTGATGTTGAGCGTGCGCATGCGGTCGCCGCTGGCCGGGTTGGCGATGACGACGTTGTCCTGGAAGGACAGGTTGTTCGTCTGCCACAGGTTGAACAACTGGTGGCCGCAGCTGCTCGGCGCGGTCGCGCCGACGCAACCGGTGTCGGGCCGGGTGGGGTTCTGCACGCGGTTATCGTCCACCGTGCCGCCCTGCATGATGGCCGGGCCGTTGAAGTAGACGAGGTTGCGCGAGGTCTGGTAGAACAGGTTGTTGAGGATCTTCACCCCCGGCGCGTCGCCGCCGAAGTTGACGCCCGCGCCGATCATCGGCGTCTGCACGTTGGCCTGGGCCACGGCCGAGTCGGTGAACTTGAAGCCGTCGATTGTCACGTTGGCCGCGCCGATCCGGAAGGCGCTGTTGCCGCCGGTTACGGTCACTTCCGACTCCGGCCCGCGCGCACCGTTGGGGTTCAGCGGGTTGACCGTGTCGTTGGGGCTGACGCCGGCGTTGGCCCCGTTGATGGTCAGCGACTTGTTGACGATGACATTCTCGGCATAAACGCCGGGCGAGACCTGCAGGGTATGGCCGTTGGCCGTGTCGGCGTCGTTGATGGCCGCCTGGATGCTGCAGAAGGTCTCGGCCGTGTTGGTGTTGGTCACCACGCCGCCGCCGGCGTTGACGTTGCGCACGTTGACGGCGTTGCCGCTGAAGGTGTTGGTCCCGATGACGGCGCAGCCGACAGGGGAGTTGCCGCGGCCGAAGTAGGTGTCGGCCAAGTTGACCTGGTTGCCGTCCACGTTAGTGTTGGCCGTGTAGGGGAGATGGCCCGCCTGCACCTGCACGCCGACGTCGTTGTTGTTCAGCGTGTTGCCGCTGACGTGCATGTTCAGGCCCTCGACGACGATGCCGAAGCCGTCGCTGGTGGAGGGCTGCTGGTAGCCGCTGACGGTGTTGTCGCGGATGACCACGCCGGTGGGGATGTCGACGTTGTTGTTGCCGGCCACCCAGCCGCGCCGATAGGCGGAGATGCCGGCCGCGTCGCGGTGGTTGATCCCGTCGTTCACCGGGGCGGTCATGGAGACGTTGTTGTCCTCGACGACGATGCTGCCGTCGCCGCTGGTCGCGCCAGTGCCGTTGGGCAGCTTGATCTCGATGCCGAAGCGGCCGTTGTCCACCAGCGTGTTGTTGGCGATCAGGTTCGGCCCCGCGCCGCTGGTCAGGCCGATGAAGGCCATGCCGCTGTCGAGGTTGCCGGTCACGGTGTTGCCCGTCACTGTCACGCCGCTGGCCGTGCCGTCCTGCAACTCGATGCCGCAGCAGTTGTTGCCGGTCACGGTGTTGTTGGTGATGGTGATGTGGGTCTTGAAGCCGTTCCAGATGACAATGCCGCGGTTGCGGCTGTTGGTGGCCGTCACGTGGTCGATCAGGACGTTGTCCACCGGGCCGTTCATGTAGACGCCGCCGCCGTTGCTGCCGGCCAGGCCGTTGTCGTCGGAGGTGACATTCTGCACGGTGAAGTTGTGGTTCTGACCATTGGCATAGACGCCGGCCGCGGGAGACAGCTTGTAGTGCTGGACGCGCAGGTTCTGGATGGTGACGTTGGTGATGCCGGTGTTGATGAAAATGCCCGAGCCGTTCAGGCCCGTGCCTTCCAAGACCGTACCCGCGGCGTCGTTGGTCTGGCCCGCGCCGGTCAGCGTGAGCGACTTGGCGATGACGACGTTCTCGGCGTAGACGCCGGCGGCGACGTTGACCGTACCGCCCGCGGAGACCTGGGTAACCGCGGCCTGGATGGTCTTCTTGGCCGTGGCCGGGGTGTCGCCGTCGTTGGCGTCGTTGCCGGTGGCGGCGTTGACGTAACAGACGGTGGTACAGGGGCCGGCCGCCGCCGCGATAGACGGCAGGGCCAGCGCCAGCAGCAGCGCCATCAGCACGAGGACGCGGCCGGTGAGGGGGAAACGAGTAGTCATGATATGCTTTTCTACCTTTATGTAAACTATACAGCCATGCGAGCCTGACCGACGACCGCTTGGTCGCCTGTCGGGTCTCGGCAACGAGCAAAGCTTCGCCGCTCGGCCGCGCGGCAATGACAAGCGCGGCCGATTGGGCATAGTCGGTTACGTGGCTGGTGAAACAAATGGCCGCCGGTAAAGCCGGCGCCTGACACGGATTACGACTGGCTATCCACTACCGATACAGTACCTCCTGTCCCTAAATCCCCCCTGAAGGATTGGGCCTACGCAATACGCTCAGTCCTGAGTACGATGAGGGCATACACAGCGGCCCGGTGCGATGATAGATGCGGGCGGCCACCGGCGCTACGCCCGTACCACATAGGGTAAGCCATATGGCTTACAGTTTAGATTACGATCTAGTGAAAATAACATAGAAGAATTAAACACGAATTGGCGTGGATTGGACGGGCTAAACGGATTGAGCCATACCAGCCAACCCGTTGAATCCGTCCAATCCGCGCCGATCCGTGCTTAATGGCTGATCGCCGCGGCCAGCGCTTCGGGGGTTTGGGAGCCGAGGACGACGACGCGGCCGTCGCTCAGGGTGAGTTCGACGCCGCGGCTACCGCGCACGTTGTAGGCGACGCGATTGCCCCAACCGCGGACGCCCCAGCCGCCGAAGTCGCGCAATGGCCGGTAGTCGAGCGGCCGAACCCGGGCGATCTCCGCTTTGGGGATAACGCGGCGGACAAACGGCGCAAAGCGAATGTCTACCTTGTCGGCGTAGACCGTCACCACCAGCCGCAGCCACCAGAAGAACAACGGGAAGCCGTTGCCGAAGATGATCCAGAAGAGGAGGGTCATCGAGGCCGGCGCGGGGTTGTTGCCCGGCGGCTGGCCGAAGACGAAGTGCTGGATGGCCAGCGCCCACTGGAGCGCGGCCAGGCCGAAGACGAGCAGCATGATCCACCACACGTCGCGGAAGCGCTGCTCCTCGCGAAAGATGGGCTGAGCGTAGGCGGTCATAACGCGGGTTGGGCGGCTGGCGGTTGGACGGCGCGCCAGGCGGCGGCCACAGCGGCGGTCAGGTCGTCGGGCGTTTCGGAGCCGATGAGGAACATGCGGCCGTCCTTGAGGGTCAGTTCCGCGCCGTCGTTGCTCAGCACGGTATAGGCGGTGCGTGTGGTGCGCACGACGCCGATGTTGCGCGAGTTGTAGTCGTCGTGGATGCCCTCGCGCCGCGTCTCGACGGCCGCCACCCGGTCAAAGGGCAGCACGACCCGCCCAGTCAGACCGGTGTGGACGACGAGGCGGTCGGCGAAGACCTCGGTTACCATCTGTAGCCGCCAGTAGGCCAGCAGCGGCAGAATGCCCAACGGTAACCCAATCCCCAGCGCCAACCACGTCGGCAGGGTCATGGCCCCGATGGCCCGGCCCAGCAGCCCGACCCAGATGACCAGCGCCCAGCCGAAGAGCGTGCCGACAACAGCCAACAGGGTGAACGGGGGCAGGCGGCGATAAAGCTGGACTTCGCGGTAGAGGGGGGCGGTGTTCATGAGGGGGGATGATAGCATACTTCTGGCGCGGGCGTGAAATGATCGCGGCCGTCTGATAGAATAGAGGGCGAGGTGCAAATGAGCGCGCATACTGTCACGCTGGAACTGCCGGAATCCCTCTATCGGTCAGCGCGTCGTGTGGCCGAGGCGACGCGGCGGCCGTTGGCGGACGTTGTTCTGGATAGCCTGAGCCACAATCTGCCGCCGCTTGACGATCTGCCGGCCGATCAGGTCGAGGAGTTGGCGCGCCTGTCGAGCCTGGAGGATGGCGACCTCTGGCGGGAGGCGCAGTCTACCCTTAGCCCCGAAGAGCAATCAGACCTGGAAGCGTTGTTGGAAGCTCAGGGAAGCGACGGTCTGAAGGCGAATGAGCAGGCGCGTTTGGACGCCTTGATGGATGCCTATGGGCGCTTTCTGGTGCGCAAGTCTCATGCCTGGCTGCTCCTCGCCCGGCGTGGCTATCGTGTCCCCGTGCAAGACTAGTTTGCAGCCTTGGCCCGCTCCCACATTCCTGACTCTTTGCGACGTCGGGTCGCCTCACAGGCAGGCTATCGCTGCGGCTACTGCCTGTCCTCCGAGGAGTATATGGGCATGCCTTTGCACGTCGAACACATCGTTCCTCTGGCCACTGGCGGCGAGACCATTGAGGTGAACTTGTGGCTGGCTTGTCCGCTGTGTAATGGGCACAAGGGGGCGCGAACCCACTTCCCCGATCCGCTCGATGGTACGGAGACTCGCCTGTTCAATCCTCGGCAGCAATCATGGAGCGAACACTTCAGGTGGAGCGATGACGGATTGGAGATCATCGGACTTACAGCCGTTGGCCGCGCTACCGTCGCAGCGTTGTGGCTCAATAATGAGCACTTACGCCGTGCGCGTCGCCGCTGGTTGATGGCCGGCTGGCAGGCGCCTGTCAGCACGACAGATTCCGATTGATAGCGCCCCTACTCCAGGGCGCACACGCAGGTGCGCCCCTACTCTTCCGGCAGTTGCGGCACGGCGCTCGGCCCGGCGGCGGTGCGCAGGGGCAGCCCCCCGCCGCGCAACACCGGCCGGTAGCGCAGGTGGAACAGCCCCCACAGCGCCGTAACGGCCACACCCGTGGCGGCCATGACGGCCATGACGCCCTGCACCGGCAGCCCGGCCGTGTCCAGGAGGTAGCCGCCGGCCAGGGTGGAGATGGACTGGGTCAGCGTCAGCGCGGCGAACTCGAAGGAGAAGACCCGGCCGCGGTACTGGTCGGGGACGACGGTCTGCAACAGGGCCGAAGCGAAGACCCACAGCGTGCCCGTGCCCAGCGTGCGGGCCACCGTCGCCAGCAGAAGCCCGCCCAACCCGCCAACGGTCGCCAGCCAGGCCACGCCGGCGGTCATCGTCACGAAGCCCAGGCCGATGCCCAGCACCAGCCGGCGCGGCGCGTCGCCGAGCCAGTGGCGCATGAGCAGCGGCCCCACGCCCGTGCCCAGCCCGGCGGCGACGTAGATGAGGCCCAGCGTCGCCGTGCCGGGGTCGGATACACCAAAGCGGCCCGCGCCCGCCAGCGGGAACAGGTCGTTGGCGTAGGTAATCTCCAGCACGTTGATGGCCCCCCACACGAGCGAGCCGCCCGCCTTGGCCAGGGCGACGCCCAGGATGAACGGCTCGCGCCACAGGTAGCGAAAGCCGTCGAGGAAGGCGAAGCGCCGCCGGGCGGCCGGATCGCCGGCCTCCGGCCGGCTCTCCCGCGTCAGCACGACGCGCCCCACGAACCAGGCCGACACCAGGAACGACGCCGCGTCGGCCACGAACGCCGTCTCCGCGCCGAAGAAGGCCGCCACCACGCCGCCCAGGAAGGCGCCCAGGGCCAGCATGGTGCTCCAGGTCAGGCTGTCGAGGGCGTTGGCCGCGACCAGTTCCTCGCGCCGGACGACATTGGCCAGCGCCGCGCCGCGGGCCGGAGTGAAGACGGCGCTCAGGCTGAACTGGATGACCGTCAGCAGGTAGAAGAGCCAGACGTCGCCGGGGTCGCGAATGAGCAGGAAGCCGAGCACGGTCACGCCGCGCAGCACGTCGCTGAGAACCATCAGGCGGCGGCGGTCAAAGCGGTCGGCCAGCACGCCGGCCACCGGGCTGAAGACGAAGAGTGGCAGGAAGCGGGCCAGGAAGAGGTAGCTGAGGGCGATGCCGCTATCGGTCAGGCGGGTGATGAGCTCGGCCGCGGCGATGACGTTGAACCAGTCGCCGAGTTGGGAGACGACGCTGCCGAGCCACAGGTTGCGGAAGTGGGGGTTGCGGCGCAGAAGGACGATGTATTCATTCATGCGCCGCTGATTGTAATGAATTCACCGCGGATTTTCACGGATTTAACGGAGGAGCACGGATTGAACGCACTTCAATCCGTGCTCATCTGTCATATATGTGAAAATCCGTAGCTGGTCTATTCGTCCTGTATATGATCGACGTCGGCCAAGTCCTGCAAACGGCCGGAGGCGAGTTTGTTTTGGATGAAGTGCCTCCAGCCGTCAACGCCTCATGCAATGCGCCATCAATGCCGCGAATGGTCAACTTAGCCAATGTTCAATCCGCTTCCATCTGTTCAATCCGTCAGAATCCGTAGCCATTTATTCCCCCGCCACGCGAAATCCCACATTCGGCGCGCGCAACTCCGGCTCGCGGCCGCGGCGAAAGTTGCTCTCCAGTTCCAGTTCCTCGCTGTCCCACGCGCCGCCGCGCAGCGTTCGCGCCCCGCTGACGCTCGCCGGGCCGTCCTCGTCGTAGGGGGACGCCGTCCACTCCCAGACGTTGCCGGCCATGTCGGCCGCGCCGTAGGGGCTGTCGCTGTCGGGCGAGTAGACCTCCACCGGCGTCGTCTCGCCGGCGTTGCCGCCGTAGTTCGCCAGCGCGGGGTCGGCGTCGTCGTCGCCCCAGGGGTAGCGGCGGGCGTCCACGCCGCGGGCGGCTTTCTCCCACTCCTGCTCCGTGGGCAATCGCAGCCCGGCCCAGCCGCAGAAGGCGCGCGCGTCGTCCCAACTGACCAGCACCACGGGGTGATCGTCCCGACCGGCCGGATAGAGGCGCGCGACCGGATCCCAGTTGTAGGGCCAGGCGTCGCCGTCGTCGAGGAAGGGCACGCGGTGGTCGGGGTTGGCGTCCAGGAAGCGCTTGTACGCGGCATTGGTGACGGGCGTGCGGCCGATGTGGAAGGTGGGCAGATCGAGGTGCTCCACCGGCGTCTCGCCATAGGGGAACGGGCCGCCGGGCACGCGCACCAGATCGGTATCGGCCACGTCGTGGTGGTAGCCGTCGATACGCGGCGGGCGGGTATCCAGTTGGGCATCCTCGCGCAGCCGCTCGCCGAACGTCTCGCCGTACTGCACCGGAAACAGGTCGCGTAGGGCCAGGTCGAGCAGTTGCAGGTCGTCGCGCTGGGCCAGATAGCGCAGCAGCGACTCGGCCAGTTCCGGGGCCAGCGCGCCGTCCAGTTCGCCGGGGTCGACGCCGATCTCGAAGGCCATCGCTTCCAGCTCGTCGGCGTCGAGGTTGTCCACCATGAACTGGTAGAAATCCTGGGTCGCGTCATCTTCGTACATGGGTTGGGGGTCGTCCATCATGCCTCCATTCTAGGGGGGCGGGGGGTAAGTGGCAAGTGGCAACCGTGCCGGGGAGCGGGGGGGCGGGGGAGCAGGGGAAAGCGGGCCGCCCAGCGCCCGCAACGCCCGGATGGTCACCCACTTGTTCGGACGCTTGGGGCTGAAAGTGACGCCGGGCCACAGTTGGCCGGCGTAGTCGAGTTCCAGCCGCCAGCGGCCGTCGGCGTCGGCCTTGCTGCGGATGAGCGCCCGGGCGTTCGCCAGGCGCGGATCGTCGCCATAGCCTAACGCCGTTAACGCCTCCACCACTTGCAGCACGTCGGCCACGTAGAACAGCGGGAAGCTGAACTTCCACCACTTGAGGCTCGGCGCGTCGCCGTTAGGCGTGGGGTAGGCGGCCGTGGCGGGGTCAACGCTCAGCAGGAACGCCGCGCCCTGGCGGATGGCCTCCTCAATCAGTAGGGGCGCGCCGGCGTGGGCGCCCTTCATCAATCCAAACGCGACCATCACCTTTACCGCGCCCCAGCCACAGGGCAAGCCGCCATTGACGCGACAGGCGAACAGCGGGCCGCTCTTGTAATGCTGGTAGCGGAGCGGCGCGGTCGTGTCGCCGGCCGGGGCGATGCCCTCGCCCGTCACGGTGCGGGCCATCCAT
>NZ_JAYRVJ010000705.1:0-1544 GCF_041918635.1 Promineifilum sp. (SeqCode) | reverse complement strand
GTTGCCGCCCATACCCGGGCCGCCCCCGCCGGGACCGCCCCCGCCCGGATTGAAGTCGCCGGCCGGCGGCTGCATACCCGCTTCCGGGGTGGCGAGATCGCTCGACGGCGGTTCTCCCCCTTCCGGCGGCGTGAAGTCGCCTGACGGCTGGCCGCCCGGCCCCATACCCTGGCCCGTGCCGGCCTCACCCAGCAGGTTGGTCATGTCAGCCTGCATCGCCTCCCAGTTGGCCGGATCGATGGTGATAGTGATCTGGTTGACCTGGTCGGTGGGGAAGACCACGTCATAATTTGGGTCTACGTCGTTGCTGTGGGTGGCCTCTGTCCAGCCTTCGGGCCGGGCAATCTCTTCTTCGGCGTCGACGCTCGCCCCCGCCTCGCTTTCTCCGGCCGGGTCGGCCGCGGCAGTAACCTCAGCCGTGGGCGCGGCCTGCTCCAGGCCATCCACGGTCACGGGGACTGTGGTGACGCCAGAGCAGGCCGACAGCAGACAGAGCAAAATTAGACTCGATGAGAGTAGCATGGTGTAACGCTTCATGCTTGGGTAACATGCTCCGGTTGCAGCGGCGCGGTCATGAACTTGGACGCCCGCGGCTCCTCGTAATAAATGACCAACTCGGCCGAGTCGTGCAGGAAGTCAATCCGCCGCGTCTCGACCCGCTTCACCGCCAAACCGGTGCGTTCATACAGATCATCCAGCAGGCGTTCGCTGTTTTCCGGCGTGATCAGGTCAACACGGTCGTAGATAATGCGCTTACTGCGCTCGAAGTGGAAGCCCCATTCCTTCTCCAACACGTACAACAAGGTCACGATGGCCGCGTTGGATACCAACAGATACGGCAGGCCGCTGGAAGACATCATCACCGAATTCATGACCGGCAGGGCGATGACGATGAACAGGTAGGTCATCTCCCGGATGGGCATCTCGTCGGTGCGATAGCGCAGGACGGAGAAGATGGCGAACAGTCCAAAGCCCACGCCGACGCTGAGGCTCGAACTGGTGAGCAGCCCCAGCACGAAGTAGATGATCGTATTGAAGGCCAGGAAGGTGAAAACGTAGGTCTTGTCCTGCGTCGCCGGATAATAGATAAAGCGGACGATGAGCAGGGCGACCACCAGGTTCAGGGCGGCCCCCAGGATGAAATAGATCAATTCACTAGACATGGTACTCTTCCTCGATCAGCTTGCTGACCTGACGCAGTTTGGGCTTGAAGTTATTGTGTTTCACGTCCTCATGGAGCATGGCCACACCGGCGCAATACTTGCTAAAGGCGGTCGAGCGCAGGCGCAGAGCGCGCATCTGCCGCATGAAGTCTGAGTCGTGGCCGCTGTGGCCCAGGCCGTCCCGCTTCACTTCGGCGATAGCCAGCCCCGGCAGCGCGACCGTGCGACCGCCGTAGGTGAAGCGCAAATCCAGGTCCAGCGTCAGCCGTTCCAGCCGGCGCGTGCTGACGAGCGTGATGCGGGTGTACTCGTTCCACACCTTCGGCTCCAGCGCGTCCGGGGTGAGCGGCAAGTAGTCGCTCAGGAATTCGCCCGTCTCCG
>NZ_JAYRVJ010000704.1:0-4759 GCF_041918635.1 Promineifilum sp. (SeqCode) | reverse complement strand
GGCCGGGGTCGCTCTCGTCGGGGTAGTAGAAGCTGACGGGCACGCCGGGCTGAGTGGCGGGCACGATCACGTAGGGGATGCCGATAGGCCCGCCATCGTCCGGCGGCCAGATGCCGGAGCCGAAGTCGGGGTGGAAGTTCGTGTCGCGGCCGATGGCATCGATATAGGCGTCGGAGTTAGGATGCGCCGGCAGCGCGTCGATGCGCGCGTTCCAGATGTTGTCGGCGGGGAAGAGGGGACACGGCAGTGTAGGGGCAGACTCACGTGTCTGCCCGGCGGCCGGGGAGCCGGGGAGCAGGGGAGCGGGGGTGAGGGCGGGGGCGTCGGGCGCTGGTGCGGGCGCGGCCCGGCCCGCGGCGCAGGCCAGCAGGCAGAGGGAAAGGGCGGGCAGAAGCCATTGGAGACGGGCGGTCATATGTCCTCCGGTGTGATGTGTAGGGGCGCACCTGCGTGTGCGCCCTACCAAGGGGCAGACACGTAGGTCTGTCCCTACAACGGCGGGGGTGGGGCAGACACGCAGGTCTGCCCCTACGAGTGTCAGGACGGCCGCTGCTGCCAGGGCAGCACGCCGGTCACGTGCAATTCGTCGCGCAGCAGCGTCTCGTCGGGCACGGCCGGCCAATCGTAGACGACGACCGTGCCGGCCAGCTTGTCGTGCCAGCCCTGCCGCCGCCCGTCGTAGAGCGCCCAGATGAAGCCCAGGAAGAGTGCCAGCCCGGACACGTAGCAGCCGATCATCCGCGCCACCGCGCGGCCGAACGACACCCGGTGGCCGTCGGCGCGCACCACGCGCACGCCCACCAGCAGGTCGCCGACCGTCTGGCCGTTCAGGCTCCAGGCGATGACGCCATAGGCGACGATGAACAGCGTGCCGGCCAGCCCGGTCAGGGCCACGCCGACGGCCGCCGCCGCGCCGTCGCCGGTCATGAAGCGGCCGGCCAGCGCCTCCAGGTTAAACAGCCCGACCAACGCGTTGACGAAGGTCGTGGTCAGCGACAGGGCGACCATCAGCAGGGCGATGTCGAGCAGCAAGGCGACGAAGCGACTGACGAAGCCGGCGTAGTGGCCGGCCAGCGTGCGGTCGGCGTGGGGCACGGCGGCCAGCAGCGGCCGGACGCGCAGGTAGGCCGGGCGAAAGGGGGGCGCGGCCAGCGGGTCGGCGGCCACGCCGCGCCGGATAAAGCGCGAGCGTCGCTCCAGCAGCACGTCCAGGCTGACCAGCCGCTCGCGGAACTCCTCAACGATTTCCTCGATTAGCCCGGTGCTCTGACTCTGCACCACCTGCTGGACGAGCACCTGCACCTGCTCGCTCGCGGTCAGGTCGGCCACCGAGCGGCGCACGAGGCCGCTCAGCGACGCCTCGGCCACGGCGCGGCTGCGCGCTTCCTCGGCGCGGCCGGCGGCGGCCCAGCGCCCGACCATCTGCTCGCCCCGCGCTTCGTACAGGCGAAAGCGGCGGCGAACGGGGCGCAGCGGGCGGCTGTGGCGGATGGGGCGGCTGGCCCGCTCCAGGGCGCGGCCCAGCGCGTCGCTGGCCCGGTCGAGCCGCCGGCCGCCGCGCCGGGCGCTTTGGCGCGCATCGGCCAGCATGCCGACCGTGACGCGGCGGGCGGCGATGAGCGGCGTGTCCGGCCCGGTGTCCCACTCGGCCACGGGGCGCAGGACGCTCTCGGCCGTGCGCGGCGGGGGTTCGGCCGGCAGCGGCGCTTCCAGCCGGGCGCTGACGTTGTCGCCCAGGTAGAGCGCGCCGCCCAGCGCCAGTTCGCCCAGGGTGGGCCGGCGGGGCTCCGGGGCGTCTTCGGTTAGGGGAGTGGGCGCGTCGGTCATAGGTCTGTCCTCCGCTTTAAGAAATCATCCGCAGATTTCGCAGATTACGCAGATTTTAAGAGAGACAGATAAGGCGCTGTGTCATCCGGAGCTTAGGGGCCGCCCGTCTCGGCGGCGACGGACAGCGCGGGCGGGCGGCCGTTGTCGGGCGCGGCGGCCAGCCGGCGGTAGTATTGAGCCAACCAGCGGTTGGAGCGGCCGAACAGCCGCGTCTGGGCCACGATGCCGCCGATCTCGACGCGGGTCATCTTGGCCTCGCGGCGCAGCACGTCGGGGTTGTTGCGGCTGAGGGCCAGCGTGCGCGCGGCGAACAGGAAGGGCCACATCAGCGCCAGCCGCAAGCTGTGCTCGTGGCGCGGGAAGGCGCTGATGAAGGCCAGGCCGTGTTCCAGGTGGCGGTCGGCCTTGTCGGCCAGCCGGGCGACGACGGCCAGCGCCTGCGGCTCGTGGGCCGGGTCGAGCAGCGTGTGGCGGCTCAGACCGAGAGGGCGGTAAAAGGCGCGGGGCACGAAGACCCAGCCGCGCTCGTAATCCTTGCGGATGCCGCGGATGACGTTGACCGTCTGCAGGGCCAGGCCGCACTCGCGCGACAGGGGCAGCAGCGCCTCGCGCTGGGCGGCGATCTCCTCCGACTGGAGGGCGAACAGGTCGGTGACCAGGTAGCCGACGCGGCCGGCCACCTCGTGCATGTAATCGTCCAGCTCGGCCTCGTCCTCCACGAAGGGGCCATGCTCCTGCCAGCGGGCCATGCCCAGCGTCGTGGCGTGGACGTGGTGCCGGATGGGGGCTTGCGCGGCGGCGGGCAGGGCGTGGAACCAGTTGAGGACGAGCGGGGCCTCGCGGATGACTTCGACTTCGGGATCGGCCGCGTCCAGGTCGGCCACGCCGGCGGCCAGGCGCTCCGGCGGACACACCCCGTCCAGCACGTCCGCCCAGTCGCGCAGCAGGGCGACCTTGCGGTCGAGCGGCAGGGTGGCGTGATCCTCGATGCCGTCGGCGACGCGGAACATCAGATAGGCGACGGAGACGGCGTCGCGCAGCGGGTCAGGCAGCTGTTCGATGGATAGGGCAAACGTGCGGCTCACCTGCCGGACCATCACATCGCGTCTCTCCATAGACTTTCTCCCAATGAATTAACCACGGACAATGAATTAACCACGGATTTACACGGATTTAGCGGATGAACACGGATTGAATCCCTGTTCAATCCGTACAATCCGTTGAATCCGTGAGAATCCGTGGTTCATTTATTCACATTCTGCGGCCGGAGCGCCAGATGGCCCAGAGGAGCCACAGTGTCAGCACCACCGCCAGCCCGAACGTCAGCACGGCCAGCCACGTGATCAGACCCCACGGCCAGCTCAGGTCGAGCGTCGGCAGCATCAGCGCCAGGCCGATGGTCAGCGAGCCGAGCAGGATGGCCTGGATGATGCGGTTGGCAACCTGGTTGAGTTGCCGCGTCAGGTGTTCGGTGGCCGGGTCCTGGATGCGCAACTCCAGTTGGCCGCGCTCGATCCGGTTCAACAGCCGGCCGGTCTGCCCCGGCAGATCGCTGATGAAGCCGGCCCAACTGCCCAGACTGCGCAGCGCGTCCGGCCCCCACGACGTGGGCAGCGCCAACTGGATGAGAAAGCGGCGCACGTAGGGAGCCGAGACGGCGAACACGTCGAAGTCGGGGGCCAACTGCTTGCCGACGCCCTCCATGATGACCAACGTCTTGATGAGTAGCCAGTAATCGCTGGGCACACGCAGGCGATACTCATAAATGATAGGCTGAATCTCGGCCAGTAGCTCGGTGGCCGACAGGTCTTTCAATGGGACGTTGGTATAGCGGCGCAACAGCCGGCGCAGCGCCCGCTCCAGCCCCAATTCGTCCACGCCCGGATCGGCGATACGCATGCGGATGAGCTGCTCCACGGCTGCCGTCGCGTCGAACTGGATAATGGCGATGTAGAGGCGAATGAGGTTGCCCTTGTCGCGCTCGTCCAGATAGCCGACCGTGCCGAAGTCGATGAGGCCGATGGCCTCGCCGGGCAGGACGATCATGTTGCCGGGGTGCGGGTCGGCGTGGAAGAAGCCGTCCTCCAGCACCTCCTTGATGATCAGCCGCGCGGCGTGGTGGGCGATGCGCTCGCGGTCGTAGCCGCCGGCGGCCAGCGCGGCCAGGTCGTCGATCTTGATGCCGCGGATGCGCTCCTGGACGATGAGGCGGCGCGTGGTGTACTCCCAATAGACCCGCGGCACGTAGAGGTGATCTTCCGTCTCGAAGTTCTCGCGGAAGCGGTCGGCGTTGCGCCCCTCGCGCACGTAATCCAGTTCTTCGCGCAGCGCCTGGGCGAATTCGCCGGCCAGGTCAACCGGATCGAAGGGCAGATAGCCGGGCAGCCGGTCGCGCGCCAGTTGGGCCAGATCGCGCAGAATGTTCAGGTCGGTCTCCACCTGGCGCTCCACGCCCGGCCGCTGCACCTTGACGACGACGTGCGTGCCGTCGGGCAGCAGGGCGGGGTAGACCTGGGCCAGCGAGGCGGAGGCCATCGGCGTGGGGTCGAAGGCGGCGAAGAGCTCGGCCAGCGGCCGGCCCAACTCCGCCTCGATCAGCGGCAGCACCTCCTCCCACGGCGCAGGCGGCACGTTGTCCTGGAGGTTGCTCAACTCGGCCAGGACGGACGGCGGCACGATCTCGGGGCGGGTGCTGGCGATCTGGCCCAGCTTGATGAAGGTCGCGCCCAGCTCCTCCAGCGCCAGCCGCAGGCGCACGGCCGGCGGCACGCGCTCATACTCCTCGTCGCGACGCAACAGCCGGCGGGGCAGGCTGAGGCGCTCGGCCAGCCCCAACTGGGTCAGGATGGCCCCGAAGCCGTGGCGCGCCATGACCTCGGCGATCCGCCGATACCGCGCCAGATGGCGCGGGCGCAGGCGAAAGAGGATGGAG
>NZ_JAYRVJ010000703.1:0-7670 GCF_041918635.1 Promineifilum sp. (SeqCode) | reverse complement strand
GAGCCGGGGACGATCCTCATCTCCCATAACACGTACCGCCACGTGCGCGGCATCTTCGACGTGCAGCCGCGCGACCCCATCCTCGTCAAGGGCGTAGACGGGCCGGTACAGACCTACATCGTGCGTCGGGCCAAGCCGCGCGCTTTCCGTATGACAACGCGCGGCGTGGATGGTGTTGAGACGCGCATGATCGGCCGCGAGCGCGAATTGGCCCTCTTACAGGGAAGCTTTTTTGCTGCCGTCGAAGGCGGCGGGGCGCGCCTGGTGGCCGTGGTCGGCGAGGCAGGCCTGGGCAAGAGCCGCTTGCTCTACGAGTTCGACAACTGGCTAGAGCTTCGTCCCGAGACCACGCGCTACTTCAAGGGCCGGGCGCGGCCCGCCCTGCAAGGCGTGGCCTACAGCCTATTCCGCGATCTGTTCGCCTTTCGGTTCGATATTCTCGACAGCGACCCGACCGCCGTCGCGCTGGAGAAGTTCCGCGCCGGGATGGCCGGCTATTTGCCGCCGCAACGGGCCGACGTCGTCGGTCATTGGCTGGGGTTTGACTTCTCGTCGAGTGAGGCCGTTCGCTCCTTGCTGGGTAGCGCCGGCTTCGCGACCGCTGCCCGCACCCACCTGACGCGCTACTTCCGCGCGTTAGCAGGTCGGGGGAACCCGCCGGTGGTTGTGATACTGGAGGACGTACACTGGGCCGATGATCCATCCCTCGATTTGATTGCCTATCTGGCGGAGGTGCTGTCCGGCGCGGAGGGAGAGGCCACGCGCCTGCTGTTCGTTGCCGCTACCCGACCGACGCTGTTCGAGCGGCGACCGGATTGGGACGAGGACTCCGCGACCTTTGGGCGGATCAGCCTGACGCCGCTGTCCGAAGGGGATAGCGGCGCCCTACTGGATGAAATCTTGCGCTGTGTCGAGGGAACGCCCGAGCGGTTGCGCGCGCTAGTCGTCAACGCAGCCGAGGGGAACCCGTTCTACGTTGAAGAGCTGGTTAAGATGTTGATCGAGCAGGGCGTGATCCAGCGTGGAGGTGCAGGGGAGCCGGGGGGCAGGGGAGTGGGGGTGAATCAACCGTCTGCCGAGTCTCCCTTCACCCCGGCGCTCCCGCTCCCTCTCCCCTCTGCTCCAGACGAGAGATGGCATGTTTGGGTAGACAGGCTAGAAGGAGTGCGCGTGCCGTCCACGCTGACCGGACTGCTGCAGGCGCGCCTGGACGGGCTGCCTGAAGCGGAACGGGAGGCGTTGCGGCGGGCGGCGGTTGTCGGCCGGTTATTCTGGGATGACACCGTGGCCGACCTGCTACAAGTCGAGCGCGAGACCCTCGACCCCACGCTGGAGGCGGCGCGCCGGCGGGGACTTATCTACCACAGTGAGCACTCCTCCTTTGCCGGTGTCGAGGAGTATCTTTTTCAGCACGCCCTGCTGCGCGACGTGGCCTATGAGACGGTGCTGCTGAAGCGCCGCGCCGAACTACACGGCCGGGTGGCCCGCTGGCTGGAGGCCCACGCCGGCGAGCGGCTGGGCGAATATCTGGGCCTCATCGCCGGGCACTACGCTCAGGCGGGCGAGGGCCTGAAGGCGGCGGCCCTGCTGGAACGGTCAGGCGAGGAGGCGTTACGTGTGGGCGCGGTCGAGGCGGCGCGCCGGGCCCTGGAACGCGCGTTGGCGCTTCGTGAGGCGGCTGGCGAGACTGGTGGGTCGGCGGTCACCAACGCGCTCCTCCGCCTGAGCAGGGTCTACCCCACGCTGGGCGATTTGCCCGCGGCCGAGGCAGTTCTGGAGCGCGCGCTGGCCGGCGCACGCGCGACGGGTGACGTCACGACAGAGGCCGAGGCGCTGGCCGGGCAGGCCAGCATCGCCAACGCGCGCGGCGAGTATGACCGGGCGCGGGCGCTCGTCGAAGCGTCTTTACCACTCGGTCGCGCCGTCGGCGGCCAGACGCTGGCGCTCATCCTGCACATGGCGGCCTACGCGGCCTGGAGCATGGGCGATCTGGAGCCTGCCGAGACCTACGCGGTTGAGGCGCTGGCGACGGCCCGGGCGCTCGGCGCGGTAGTCAACGAGATCGAGGCGCTCAATGTGCTGGGCAACATCGCCACGAGCAACCGCGACCTCGACCGGGCAACCGAGTTCTCGCTGGCCGCTCTGGCGCTGTCCCGGCTGGCAAACCATTTGACCTATGAGAGCCGCGCGCTCCTCAATCTCGGTTATCTTTACTACCTTCTAGACGATCTTGGACAAGCCGAGGCGTATAGCCGCGAGGCGCTCACGCGCTCGCGTGAACTGGGCGGCCGGCTCCAGACTTCCATTGTGCTCGGCAATCTGGCGCAGGTCCACCTGAGGCTGGACAACACAGCGGCGGCCCGCGCCGAGGCGCACGAAGCGCTGACGCTGGCCGTCGCATTGGATTACCTGCCGGCTGTCGTCAACGGGGTATCCCTCTTCGGCCAGATTCTCGCCGCCGAAGGGACTTGGGCGCGGGCGCTGGCCCTCTTTGGCGTGGCCTATGCCCATCCGGCGCTGGAGCATCAACTGCAGCTGGAGATTGAGGACGAACTGGCCCGGCTTGTCTTGCCTTCAGCCGAGGTCGAGGCCGGCCTGGCCGCCGGCGAGGCGCTGGATTTTGAGACGGTCGTGCAGGAGATTCTGAACGGGCAATGGTAAGGGCGTACCAGCGTATGTGCCTTTTTTACGTCCTCTTCATCGACACAGGAGCAGTGCGACCGTTAGAATAGGGTAAGTGGTTTCTCCATGACGCCCTACGAATTGCTCTACACGTCGGCCACGCCCTTCCTGCCCGCGCTCTACGGCCGGGTCAGGCGCGATCTGCGCCACTTGCTGGCGGAGACAGCGGCCGAACGACCGCGCGTGCTGGACGTGGGCGGGCGCAAATCCCCCTATACCATCGGCCTCCCGGCGGAGATCACCCTGCTGGATATCCCCCAGGAGTCCGAAGTCCAGCGCGATCTGCACCTCGGCGTGACGAACGCCATCCTTCACGACGTGCAGCGCTCCCGGAGCAACATCGCCGGCGTCGTTTTGCAGGACATGACTCGCTGCACCTTGCCCTCCAGCAGTTTTGACGGCGCGATCTGCGTCGAGGTGATCGAGCACGTGGTGGAAGACGAGGCGTTTGTCGAGCAAATCGCCCGCGTGCTGCGGCCGGGCGGCTGGCTCTACGTGACCACGCCCAACGGGGACTATATGCCCTCGCACCAGCACAACCCCGACCATGTCAAGCACTTCCGACGCGACGAGTTGCGCGAACTGCTGGCGCGCCACTTCGCCGACGTCTGCGTGACCTGGGGCGTCAAGACCGGCAAGAACCGGACGCGCGGGCTGCGCACGCTGTCGCCGCGCCATCCGCTGACGACCGCGCAGGCCATGGCCAGCAACGTCCTCAGCAGGTTGGAGTCGCGCAGCCTGGACGAGCAGCCCCGGCGCACGGCTCACCTCTTCGCCATTGCCCGGCTGGACTAGAAACGAGTTTCTCAGCAGAAACCCGGTTTCTAGTCGTTGGCTAACCTCCGCCCGTTACGCTATCCTTGCGCTATCCTGTTCGTGGTCAGGCAATTTAGAGCTTTAAGAAATGGCTACGGATATGGACGGAAGAAGACGTCCACCCCATCCAAAGAACGGCTATGAATTGCCTGACTACGAGCGGCGAACCACCATAGCATCGAGGTGTCTCTATGGCGATCAAACAAGGCTGGCAAGGACGTGTCTACGAAGATTTCGAGGTGGGGGATGTCTACCCTCACCCCCTCGGCCGCACCGTGACCCAGAACGACAACATCTGGTTCTCGCTGCTGACCATGAACACCAACCCTATCCATTTCGACAGCGCCTACTCGGCCCAGACCGAGTGGGGCACGCCGCTGGTCAACTCGGCCTTCACCCTGTCGCTGGTGATGGGCATGTCCGTGAGCGATATTTCGCAGAACGCGGTCAACCTGGGCTGGGATGAGATTCGGCTGCCCAACCCGCTCTATGAGGGGGATACCGTCTACGCCCAGAGCGAGGTGCTGGAGAAGCGCGAGTCGAATTCGCGCCCGCACCAGGGCCTCGTCACCATCCGCACGACCGGCATGAACCAGGATGGGCTGGTGGTCATCACCTTCAAGCGCACCATCCTCGTCTACAAGCGCGGCTACGTCCCCCAGGCCCACCGCCCGACGCCGAAGCAATAGCTCGTAGTCAGGCGGTTCATCGCCGTTCTTCGCTCTCCCCTAACCCCTCCCATGGAGGGCGAAGAACGGCGATGAATCGCCTGACTACGACCGAGGAGGGAAGTCACCATGAAGAATGAGGCGATGCTGGCCGGCGCGGCGATCCGGCCGCTGGAGCCGGACGCCGACCTGGAGGCGCTACTGGAGCTGCTGCGCGTCGTCGCGCGGGCCGACGGGCAGGAACCGCTGACCGCCGACCGGCTGCAGGAGGCGCTCCTCTGGCCCAAGCATGAGCGGTGGGTAGCTGCTAACCCGACCGAGTCCCACGACCTGATCGGCTACGCCGTCCTGTTTCACCAAACGACCGACCGCTGCTATGGCGACATCAAGGTGCACCCCGCGTGGCGGCGGCGCGGCATCGGCCGCCAATTGCTCGACCGGCTGTCCGAGCGGGCCGCCGAACTGGACGCGGGCTACCTGGCGATCGACGTGCCCGCCGACAATCAGGACGCCCTGCGCTTCCTGCTATCGCAGGGTTTGCGCTACCGCGGCGATACCTGGGCCTTGCTGGCCCCGGCTGACACACCGCTGCCGCCGCCCGTTTGGCCGCACGGTTACACCGCGCGTTCCTATGCCGAGGTCGCGGATTTGCCTTTGCTCGTCGAGTTGTGCAACCGCACCTTCCGCGACCTGTGGGGGCATTGGGAAAACACGCCGGGCATGGTGACGGTGGAGCGGATGCGCGGTTGGCTATCCCACGCCGACCCCGCCGGCACATTTCTAGTGTTCGACTCTTCCGGCGCGCCCGCCGGCCAATGCCGCGCCATGCCGGCGGCGGCCGGCGCGCCGGCCGGTACGCCTCACGTCATCGACCAGCCGGGTATTGTCCCCGAGGCGCGCGACGCCGGGCTGCACACGCCGCTGGCCCTGACCGCGGCGCACTGGCTGCGCGGCCAATCGCCGCGCCCCATTCGCCTGGAGTCGTGGGGCGACCGGCGCGAGACCATCGCTCTCTACGAATCGCTGGGCTTTGCGCTGGTCGAGCATGAGGTGAGCTACGTCTTAGCACTTTGAGCAGCGACAATCAGCGCAGAAATCGGCGTCTATCAGCGTCCCATTCCAGATTGTGCTAAACTTCACAACCATGAACAAGCGCGCCATCCTCTCTGTTCATGACAAGTCTGGTTTAGTCGAATTGGGCCGCGGGCTGGTTGAGCTGGGTTGGGAACTGGTAGCCAGCGGCGGCACGGCGGCGGCGTTGCGCGGGGCGGGTCTGCCCGTGTGCGACGTGGCCGAGATTACTGGCGCGCCGGAGATGCTGGGGGGCCGCGTCAAGACGCTCCACCCGGCCGTCCACGGCGGCATCCTCGCCCGCGACCTGCCCGAAGACGCGGCTGACCTGGCGGCCCACGGCATCGCCCCGGTCGGCCTGGTCGCGTGCAACCTCTACCCTTTCAGCGAGACCATCGCCCGGCCCGGCGTCACGCTGGCCGAGGCGGTGGAGCAGATCGACATCGGCGGTGTGGCGCTCTTGCGCGCCGCGGCCAAGAACTTTGCTCGGGTGACCGTCCTGTGCGACCCGGCTGACTACGGCGCGGCGCTGGAGGCGCTGCGGGCTGGCGGCATCGAGGACTCGCTGCGCTATGCGCTTGCGGTAAAGGCGTTCGCGCATACGAGCGATTATGATACGGCGATTGCGGCGTTCTTGAGCAGGGGAGCCGGGGGGCAGGGGAGCAGGGGAGCTCACCCGATTTCAGAGTCCGCATCCTCAGATGCGGTGCTCCCCAGACAACTCGCCTTGAACCTCGTCAAGGTACAGCGCTTGCGCTATGGCGAGAACCCCCACCAGGCGGCGGCGCTCTACGCGACCGACGCGGCGGCCGGCCCGCTCGGCGGCCGGTTGCTGCAGGGCAAGGAGCTTTCCTACAACAACCTGCTCGACCTGGACGCGGCCTGGCGGGCGGCGGCGGCGTTCGAGCGGCCGGCCGTGGTCATCGTCAAGCACCTCTCCCCCTGCGGTCTGGCCGTGGGCGACAGCGTGGCCGCGGCCTTCCCGGCGGCGCTGGCCTCCGACCCCGTTTCCGCTTTCGGCGGCGTCATCGCCGCCAACCGGCCGGTGGACGGCGCGTTTGTCGCCGCCCTGGCCGCAGCTGACCTGTTCGTGGAGGCGGTCATCGCCCCGGCTTTCGACGACGAGGCGGCGGCCTGGTTCGCCGCCCACAAGAAGAGTTGCCGGCTGGTGGCGTTGGGCGAGGGGGAGAACGACGCGGGCCTGATCGAACTGCGCTCCATCCGCGGCGGCGTCATTGCCCAGACGCGCGACGAGGGCGACCCGCCCGCGGCTGAGTGGCGCATCGTCAGCCGGCGCGCCCCTACCGAGCAAGAGTCGGCCGCCCTACGCTTCGCCTGGGTCGCCTGCCAGCACGTCAAGTCCAATGCCATCGTCCTGGCCGGCGCGGGCGCGACGGTGGGCATCGGCGGCGGGCTGCCCAGCCGGGTGGACGCCGTGAAGCTGGCGGCGGCCAAGGCGGGCGAGCGGGCGCGGGCAGCGGTCATGGCCTCCGACGCTTTCTTCCCATTCCCCGATGGGGTGGAGGCGGCGGCCGAAGCGGGGGTAACGGCGGTCGTCGAGCCGGGCGGCTCCGTGCGCGACGACGAGGTGATCGCCGCCGCCGACCGTCTCGGTCTGGCCCTCGTCTTCACCGCCGCGCGGCATTTCCGGCACTAGACTATAGGGGCTAGGTTCTAGGGGCTAGGTTCCAGGGACTAGGGGCCAGGGAAGAGCGCTCTTCCCTAGCCCCTAGTCCCTGGAACCTAGCCTCTAGTGAGTGATAACGTCGGCGCGTTCGTAGAGCATGGCCTTGATCTCCAGGATGTCCCGTCTCAACTGGGGATCGGTTTCGACCAGCGCGGCGATCTTCTCGTAGCCGTGCAGCACCGTCGTGTGGTCGCGGTTGCCCAGCCGCGCGCCGATCTGCGGCAGCGACGCCTCGGTTTCGGTGCGCGACAGATACATGGCGACCTGGCGCGGGTAGGCGATGGCGCTCTTGCGGCTGCTGCTGTCCAGCGCCTCGGCCGTCACGTTATAGTAGCGGCAGATGATGTCGAGCACCTGCTCGACCGTCACGCGCTCCGCCCGGCGCATCGTGTCAGCCAGGGCGCGGTTGACGAGGTTTTGATCGATGGCGTCCCCCGTTAACTGCGCGTAAGCTACCACCTTGTTCAGCGCTCCCTCCAGCTCGCGGATGTTCTGCCGCACCTGGTGGGCGATGAACTCGATGACGTAATCGGGGACGGAATAGTTTAACTCGTCCGCCTTAGCCAGCAGGATGGCCCGGCGCGTCTCCTCTTCCGGCGGCTGCACGTCGGCCGACAGCCCCCATTCGAAGCGCGATAGCAGCCGCTCCTCTAGCGTCGCCAGCGCCTTGGGCGGCCGGTCGCTGGAGATGACGACCTGCTTACCCAGACTGTGCAGATCGTTGAAGGTGTGGAAGAACTCCTCCT
>NZ_JAYRVJ010000702.1:0-14473 GCF_041918635.1 Promineifilum sp. (SeqCode) | reverse complement strand
GCGCAGGTTGGCCGGGTCTTCGCCCAGGTCGCGGATGATGGCCCGCGTCTCGCCGGCCGTCACCAGGTCGCTCGTCAGCGCCAGCGCCAGCCGTTCGAGCGGGCTGTCGGTCGGCGTGATCGTCAGGTAGGCCCATTCCCGGCTGTTGGCCTTTCCTCCCTCTCCCCCTGGGAGAGGGCTGGGGAGAGGGGCTGAGTCCCCCTTTAGCGTGGGGATCACCCCGGCGCGGACGACCGACGACTTGCCGCTGCCCGACGCGCCGACGACGACCAGCAGGGGATGGGTGCGCAGCCGCGCTACCAGTTCGGCCGTCAGCGCCGCCCGGCCGAAGAAGAGCGGCGCGTCCTCCTCGCGGTAGAAGTCGAGGCCGCGGTAGGGCGGCTCGGCCGTGTCGGTCAGGTCATCGAGCGCCCACACGACGTCCGTCCGCGCCGTTTGCAGGTATTCGATCAGTTCGGGAAGTTGCAGGCGCTGATTGAGGTGTTCCAGTAAAGAGTTGGCTTTCAGGCTGAGCGTGTCGCCGGGCAGCTCGTCCCAGCGCACACTCAGGTCGGAGCAGAGGAGGCGCAGTTCGGCCGGGCTGAATCGTTCGACCAGTTGGGCGCGTAACGATTGCAGGCATTCGGTTGGGACGGGTCGATCCTGAGCCACATATCCTCCAGAACCAGACCGGGACGACGACAAGCCCATTATAACCCGATTTCCTGTCCGCGAAAATCAGCGCCCCCTCCGCGTCATGAGCATCCCATTCGCTCTCCTTGTCATCCTCCCATCCTCCGCTATAATACTTCCTTGGCGGGAAGGTACGACGTTTATCGGCACGACGGCCTTCCGGCTGACTATTAACTATAGAAACCGAGTTTCTTCCGAGAAACCTGGTTTCTAAACGAACCAGAAGTACGGAGGATACATAAGATGCCCTTGACTGTGGCAGAGAAAGCCGAATTGATCGGAAGCTATGCGACGCACGACGGCGACACCGGGTCGCCCGAGGTGCAGATCGCGCTCATGGACAAGCGAATCCGCCAACTCCAGGAGCACCTGAACACCCACAAGCACGACGAAAGCTCGCGACGCGGGCTGCTGAAGCTGGTGGGCAAACGCCGGCGCATGCTGGCGTATCTCCGACAGGAGCACCCGGACCGCTATCGCGCCATCATCGGCCGTCTGGGTCTGCGCCGGTAAACAAATTGTGTTAGCGAAAAGGGCGAAGTGTTCTTCGCCCTTTTTCTAGGAGCGGAATGACCGGCAGGGTTTAGGAATTGGGTATTGTCCCTTACGGCCATCGGGGCCTGTAGGAGCCAATCCCCAGTCCCTAACCCCGGTTCTGCTCCACGTATTAAGAAGAGCATCCACAGATTTCGCAGGTTGCACGGGTTTAAGAGAATCACGCAAAGATCGCTAAGGACGCTAAGAACGCAAAGCAAGGATTTGTTTGCGTTCTTGGCGAGCTTTGCGTTCTTTGCGTGAGACTCTTGATCCGCGCCGTCTATCAACCTGTGGCTGCCTACACCACTAGAGGAAATAGAATGAATTCTGAATCTGTATTTACCACCACCGTGGGCAGACACGCACTGACAATCGCCACGGGCAAGCTGGCCGAGCAGGCCGGCGGGGCCATCACCCTGCGCGTGGGCGAATCCCTGTTGCTGGCTACGGCCACCATGTCCAAGAACATCCGCGAAGGACTGGACTTCTTCCCGCTCAGCGTCGACTTCGAAGAGAAGATGTACGCTGCCGGCCGCATTCCGGGCGGCTTCTTCCGCCGCGAGGGCAAGCCGACCACCGAGGCCGTGCTGACTTCGCGCCTGACTGACCGGCCGCTGCGCCCGCTGTTCCCCGATGGCATGCGCAATGAGGTGCAGGTCATCGTCACCACCCTGTCGTCCGACAGCATCCACCACCTCGACATCATGTCGGTCAACGCCGCCAGCGCGGCCCTGACCATCTCCGACGTGCCCTGGAACGGGCCCATCGGCGCGGTGCGCGTCGGCTACATCGACGGCCAATTCATCGCGGACCCGACCATCCCCGAGATGGCCGAGAGCAAGCTCGACCTGCGCATGGCCGGCTCGCGCGACGCCATCATTATGGTCGAGGCTTCGGCCGACGAAGTGCCGGAGGAGATGATGGTCGAGGCGCTGGCTTTCGGCCACCAGGCGCTCCAGCCCATCATCACCCTGCTCGAGGAGATGCGCGCCGCCGTCGGTAAGGAGAAGCGCGAGCCGACCGTGGTCGAGTCTGACGCCACGCTGGCCGAGGCGACGAAGGGTCGCATCGGCGGTCGTATAGCCGACGTCATCGCCCAGACCACCGAACGCGAGGATCGCAATGAGGCGCTCGACGCGCTGCGCGACGAAGTGGTCGATAGCTTCCTGGCCGAAGACGAGACGACCGACCCCAAGGCGGTGCGCGAGGTGTTCGCCGACGAGATTAAGAAGGCGGTGCGCCAGCGTATCCTGTATGAAGGCGTGCGCCCCGACGGCCGCGACTACACCACCATCCGGCCGCTCTACTCCGAGGTCGGCCTCAGCCCGCGCGCCCACGGCTCCGGCCTGTTCCAGCGCGGCCAGACGCAGGTGCTGTCCATCGTCGCCCTGGGCACACCGCGCGAGGCGCAGAAGCTCGACGGCCTGTCCCCCGAGGACACGCGCCGCTACATGCACCACTACAACTTCCCGCCCTTCTCCACCGGCGAGACGTGGCCCATGCGCGGGCCGCGCCGGCGCGAGATCGGCCACGGCGCGCTGGCCGAGAACGCCCTGCTGCCGATGATCCCGTCGGAAGAGGAGTTCCCCTACACCATCCGCGTCGTGTCCGAGGTGCTCTCGTCCAACGGCAGCACCAGCCAGGCCAGCGTGTGCGCCAGCAGTCTGGCCCTGATGGATTGCGGCGTACCGATCAAGCGACCGGTGGCCGGCGTGGCCATGGGGCTGGTGACCGACGGCGCGAAGTACGCCGTCCTGAGCGACATCCAGGGGCTAGAAGACCACCTGGGTGACATGGACTTCAAGGTTGCCGGAACGAGCGAGGGCATCACCGCCCTGCAGATGGACATCAAGATCAGCGGCCTCGACATGAACATCATGTCGCAGGCGCTAGAGCAGGCCCGCGTCGGCCGGCTGGAAATCCTCCAGTCGATGCTGGCCGTCATGCCCGCGCCGCGCGCGGAATTGAGCGCTTACGCGCCGCGCATGCTGACCATCAAGATCGATCCGGAGAAGATCGGCGCCATCATCGGCAAGGGTGGGGCGACCATCCGCGGTCTGGAAGAGGAGTTCGAGGTCTCCGTGGACATCCAGGAAGACGGCACCGTCTTCGTGGCCGGCGTCGATGGCCTGAAGGCCGAGGCGGCGCTGGAACGCATCCACGCCCTGTCCCACGACCCGGAGCCGGGCGAGGTCTTCACCGGCAAGGTCGTGCGCATCACCGACTTCGGCGCGTTCGTCGAACTCACGCCGGGCCAGGATGGGATGGTGCATATCTCGCAACTGGCCGCGGAGCACTTGCAGCGCGTCGAGGACGCCGTGCGCATGGGCGACGAGGTCATGGTCATGGTGACCGAGGTCAGCAGCGAGGGCAAGATTCGCCTTTCGCGCCGCGCCGTGCTGGAAGGGTGGAGTCTGGAAGAGGCCCGCGCCCAGGACTCGGCCCGCAAGAGCAGCGGCCCGCGTCCGAATGGCGGCGGCCGTGACCGTGGCGGCGATCGCCGCGGCGGCGACCGCGGCGGCCGGCCCCCGCGCCGCTAAATGACACACGTGTAGGGGTGGGTTTCAAACCCGCCCCTACTATAGGAGCCGTTCATGAAACGAATTGTAATGCTCCTGCTCCCCCTATTGCTGCTCCTGGCGGCGTGCGGCTCCGGCGGGGCAGCGGTTGTCGAGGAGGAGGGGTTTCAGGAAGTTGCACCGCAGCCGACCACGGCCGATGAGCCGACCGCGCCCGCAACTGCCGGAACCGATGAGGCGGTCACCGCCGCGCCGGAGAGTGCAACGGCCGACGACCCCTTGCAGGCCCGCGAACGGGACTGGAAGCTGGGGGACCTGGTTGACCCGGCCGTCACCATCATCGAGTATGGCGACTTCCAGTGACCGGGCTGCGCAGGGTTCGCACCCCTGATGGGGCGTCTGGCAGACGCCTACCCCGATGACGTTCAGGTAATCTACCGGCACTTCCCGCTCACCAGCATCCACGCCAACGCGAGGAAGTCGGCCGAGGCGGCCGAGGCCGCCGGCGCGCAGGGCAAGTTCTGGGAGTATCATGATGCGCTATTCGAGCGCCAGGGCGACTGGAGCGGCCTGGAAGCCGACGCCGCTCGCGACTACTTCGTCGCGCTGGCCGGCGAGTTGGGGCTGGACGTAGAGCAGTTCACGAGCGAGCTGGACGACGGCGTCTACGCCGACTACGTGTCTGGTCTGGAGCAAGAGGCGATGGCGCTGGGTCTGCCCGGCACGCCATCGGCAATCGTCAATGGCGAGGTCGTCCCCAGTGAGGGACTGCCGCGCGAGTTTGAAGCCTGGGAGGCATTCGTGAGAGACGAGATGAAACTGAAAGAGTTGGCGGATCGGCAGTTCAAGGCCGCGCCGGAAATGACCATTAACCAGGACGCCCGCTATCTGGCCCACGTCGAGATGGCTACCGGCGGCACGTTCACGATCGAACTGCTGCCCCAGTCGGCCCCGCAGACGGTGAACAGCTTCGTCTTCTTGGCGCGCAACGGCTGGTTCGACGGCGTGACTTTCCACCGTGTGCTGCCCGGCTTTGTGGCCCAGACGGGCGATCCCAGCGGCACCGGCCGCGGCGGCCCCGGCTACATGCTGCCCAACGAGATCGACCCCAACCTGTCCCACGACGAAGCGGGCGTGGTCGCCATGGCGAACGCCGGCCCCAACACCAACGGCAGCCAGTGGTACATCACCTACGGCGACGTCAGCCAGCTTGACGGCTCTTACACCATCTTCGGCCGCGTCAGCGAGGGCATGGATGTGGTCGAGGCGATCACGCCGCGCGATCCGTCGCGCAACCCCAATGCGCCGGCCGGCGACGCAATCACCAGCATCACCATCGAAGAAATCCAGCCTTAATCAATCCACCACGGATTTTCACGGATGTCACGCATCAGACGGATTGAACGAGTTGTTCTATCCGTCTTTATCCGTAGAATCCGTGAAAATCTGTAGTGAATTCATTCCAGGATGCTGAAGTGAGCACCCGTTTCCAAAGCCCGGCTGAGCCGCTGGTAGAGAAGAATCCGTTCCGGCAAGACGGCCATGCCCCCACGTCGTTCCCCGATGTGGCCGAGTTGCGGGCGCGCCTGCCCATCCCGGTGTTGCCTGAAGACCCGGCCTGGGAACGCCTCTACTGGTCGGCCTGGGACGCGCTGCGAACGCGCTTCCGGCTGCCCGCGCCCGGCTCGCGTCTCATCGCCGCCTATCCACAGCCCAAGAGCGGGGCCAACCTGGAGATGGGCGCGGCGTCGTTCGTCGCCCAGGTTGCCGGCTATCTGCCCGGCCCCTACCGGCTGATCAGCCTTCTGGATAACTTCTATGCCCACCAGCACCCCGACGGCTTCATTTGCCGCGAGCTGGAGCCGGAGATGGGCGGCGACTTCCACAACCCCTACGAACCGAACAGCACCGGCCCGAACTTGCTGGCCTGGGCCGAGTGGCGGCACTTCCGGCTGACCGGCGATCAGAACCGCATCGCCGCCGTTTTCTGGCCGCTGTTAGCCTACCAGCGTTGGTGCCGCGCCAATCGAACCTGGCCCAATGGCCTCTACTGGGCCACTGGCTACAGCAGCGGTCTCGTCAATCAGCCGCGCGTGCCCGGCGCGCGCTTCCACCATCTGCATTGGGCCTGGGTCGACGCGACGGCCCAGGCGGCGCACAACCTGTCGATACTGGAGCGCATGGCCGTCGTGCTGGGCGAAGAGGCGCTGGCCGCCGAAGTCGCGGCTGAGCACAATGCCCTCGTGGAGCGCTTCAACGCCGAGTTCTGGAACGACGCCCCCCATTTCTACCAAGACCGCTCTCCGGACGGGCAGTTCAGCGCCGTCAAGAGCATTGCCGCCTACTGGGCGCTGCTCGACGCGCGCCTCGTGCCCAAGGAGCGGTTGACGCCCTTCGTGCAGCATCTCCGCGACACGTGGTCGTTCCGCACCCAGCACGTCCTGCCCAGCCTGCCGGCCGACGACGAGGCTTATAACGCGCGCACCGGCAACGGATTTCGCGGCGGCGTCTGGCCGTCGCTGACCCATATGGTCTTGCGCGGCCTCCAGGTAGCCGAGCAGCCCCTGCTGGCCCACAAGCTGGCCGTCAGCCACATCGACACAGTGGAGCAGGTTCACCAGGCCACCGGCTGCCTCTGGGAGTGTTACGCGCCCGAGGACCTGGGCCCGGGCGAACCAGCCGAAGAAGACGCCACCGGCCAGACGGCGGCGGCCGTCATCGGCATGATCCTGGAGAACGTGCTCGGTCTGTCGGTCGATTGGCCGCTGCGTCAGGTCACCTGGCGGCGCTATCTGGAGCGGAATGAGGCGTACGGCGTGCGCAACCTGCCCTTGGGGGATGAGGGGACGCTCGATCTGATCAGCGCCGGCGACTCGGTGCGCATCCGCACCGACGCGCCGATCACCCTGGCGCTGCACAACGGCGCGGAACTCATTCAGACGGCCGTGCCGGCCGGCACGTTCGACATAGCCCTCGACTGAGCTGCCCGCCAGCCCACCGCCATGTTCGCCTTCACCGCGGCCACCATCAACCTGCGCAACCGGATGGATCGCTGGCTGGCCCGGCGGCATTTGCTCGTCGGTCAACTGGTCGACGATACGCCCGACATCATCGCCTTGCAGGAGATCAGCCTGTCCATCGGCCAGGGGAGCTGGTTGGCCCGCCAGGTCAACATCCGGCTGTCGGGGGACGCGCGCCACCCGTACCGCATCATCCAGGCGCGGCGCAGCCATCCCCGGCGTTCCATGGAGGGTGTCGGCGTCATGACGCGGCTGCCTATCATCTACCATGACGTGCTGTCGTTGGGTTTCGAGGGACGCGTCGCTGTGCGGGTCAACGTCGAATTGCCGGCCGAGGCGGCCGCCTTTCGCCGCCAATCGCTCGACTTTGTCAGCGTCCACCTGCATCACGTCGCCGAGGATTATGAGGCGCGGCTGGAACAGGTCATGAATCTCGTCGGCTGGCTCAACGAGAAGCGGCGCGTGCCGTTGCAGGTCATCGCCGGCGATTTCAACGAAACCCCCAATGGCCCGGCCATCCGCTTCATGCGACAATCGTATCGGTCGGCTTACGCCCAGGCCAACGGCCGCGACCCGCTGGCGACGTTCCCGACTAACCTGGTGCAGCCGCCGCCGGATTGGACGGGCTGCCTCGATTACGTCTTTGTCTCCCCGGCGGTGTATAACGTGACAAAGGCGACGATCTTCTGCGATAAACCCGCGGCCGACGACGACACGCTCTATCCGTCCGATCACGTCGGCCTGCTGGTCACTCTTGAGGTCTGAATTTCGGGTGGATAAACGCAACGAACTCATTTCGATCGTGGCTCCAGTCTACAATGAAGAGTCGGTGCTCGACGCGCTCTACGAGCGGGTGCGGGCCGTGCTCGATGGGCAGGGGGAGCAGTGGGAGCTGGTGCTGGTCAACGATGGCAGCCGCGACAGCTCGGCCGAGGTCATCGCGCGGCTGCATGAGCGCGACCCGCGCGTCAAGGGACTGAGCTTCTCGCGCAACTTTGGCTTCCAGATCGCGGCGACAGCCGGACTTGACCACGCCCGCGGCGACGCCATCATCCTGACCGACGCCGACCTGCAAGACCCGCCGGAGGTCTACCCGGCTATGCTGGAGCAGTGGCGAGCCGGCTATGACGTGGTCTATGGCGTGCGCGCCAGCCGGGAGGGGGAGACCTGGTTCAAGGTGACGACGGCCAAGCTTTTCTACCGCCTCATCCACCGCATCACCAGCATCAACATCCCGCTGGACACAGGCGACTTCCGGCTGATGGATCGGCGCGTCGTTAACTCGCTGCGCGGTATGAACGAGCGCAACCGCTTTCTGCGGGGCATGGTTCCATGGGTGGGCTTCCGGCAGATCGGGGTGGAGTACCATCGCGCGGCGCGCTACGCCGGCGAGGCCAAGTTCACCAGCGTCAAGAAGATGCTGCCCTTCGCGCTCGACGCCATTACCAGTTTCTCCTACTTCCCGCTGCAACTGGCGATGATCATGGGCTTTGTCATGGCCGCCATCAGCGCCGTGGGCATCCTGGCCGTCATCCTCGTCCGCCTGTTGGGGCCGCACGAGCCGCTGCTCGGCCAGGCGACGACGCTGGTCGCCGTCCTGTTCCTGGGCAGCGTCCAGCTCATCTGTTTGGGCATTATCGGCGAGTACCTGGGGCGCATCTACGATGAGGTGAAGGGGCGTCCGCTCTATCTGATCCAGCAGAGTTGGGGCCTGGAAGACGCCCCCCTCGGCCGCTTTGGCCCGCCCATGAGCAGCGACAGCAGTAGCGTATCCGAGCGTTAAGAGCTCACGCCAAGAACGCAAAGAAGCCAAGAGCGCAAAGAAAAACAAGTCTTCTTTGCGCTCTTGGCGTGAGCCTCTTTATCCGCCGATTTCGGACATGACCCGGTTCAACGGGATCACGTCCTGAGCCAACCCGTGCCCCCAGGGCTTCCACCAGATACCTTGTTTGATAATCGCTTTCATCTGGTCGTCATCGGCCCCATCGCGTAGCGGTGTCAGCAGGTCAACTTCCATCTCGCGCAGCAGGCATAGCCGCAGCCGGCCGTCGGCTGTCAGGCGCGCCCGGTTGCACGAGGCGCAGAAGGGCTGTGTCACCGAGCTAATGAAGCCGATCGTGCCCGGCGCGCCGTCGATTCGGAAGAGGCGCGCCTCGCCGTCCAATTCGCCGCCGTTGACTGGCCGCAGCGGCCCCAACCCGGCGGCGATGGTCGCCCGTAACTCCTCTTCGCTGACCACGCCGGCCAGCTGGAAGTCAGCCACGTCGCCAAAGGGCATCATCTCGATAAAGCGCACCTGCCACGGCTGGTGAAGCGTCAACCGGGCCAGATCAACCAGGTCTTCGCCGTCGTTGTAGTTGCGGACGACGACGGCGTTGAGCTTGATCTCTAGACCGGCCGCCTCGGCCGCCTGGATACCCCGCCACACGTCCTCGACCTCGCCCCAACGGGTCAGCTTCTTGAACTTCTGCGGGTCCAGGGTGTCAATGCTGATGTTGACTCGCTGCATGCCCGCCTCGGCCAGCGGCCGGGCCAGCCGATCCAGCAGCAGGCCGTTGGTCGTCATGGCGATCTTCTCGACGCCCGGCGTGCCGGCCATGCCGTGCACGAGGTCAACGATGTGGGCGCGCACCGTCGGCTCGCCGCCAGTCAACCGAAACTTGTGGAAGCCAAGCTCGGCGAAAATGTTCACCAGGCGCAGAAGTTCATCGTCCTGCAACAGCTCGTGACGCGGCCGGAAGGTCATGTCCTCCGGCATGCAGTAAACGCAGCGCAGGTTGCAGCGATCGGTCAAGGAGATGCGCAAGTAGTTGATATTGCGCCCAAAGCGGTCAAGGGACATGGTTCACTCGATTACTGAGGAAGTATCATCCGCCGATTCTTTACCCACTATACTGTACCGGTTGCGTTATCAACCGTCAAGGCAAGCAACTCAATTATTATCAATAATATCAGAAAAACCCTTGGATGAGAAGTAGGACAATCAGAGGGCGCGCGGCGGGAACCGGCGCGGCCTCACTGGCGTCAGTACGGTATAATGTTATGCATGGGGTAATCTGCACCCTTGATTGATAAAGCCAGGAGCACAGAATTGCACAGACAGCCATTACTACCGGGCTGGTTAAGCGCCCTGTTGTCGGCCGCTTTCGTCGTATCGGCGATTGCGGTGCTTTTTTTCGCCTACCTGACCGTGCGCCATCTGATCGGCCAGCCGGACGTGGTCGGCGGCAATGGTGGGACGGGTGGCGGCCTATCACCGGCCGGCGGCTCGCTACCGCCGGCGCAAGTGGTCGAGGGCGACACCTCGGTCGCGCCCACGCCTACGCCTGTTGTCGTTGAGGCGTGGGAGGGCGACGGACGGGTCAACATCCTGCTGATGGGCATCGACCGCCGGCCGGGCGAGGCGTTCGTGTCGCGCACCGACTCGATGATGATCATCTCCATCGATCCGGACACCAAGGCGGCCTCTATTTTGTCCATCCCGCGTGACCTGTACGTGGATATTCCCAACTACGGCCAGGATCGCATTAACACAGCGATGGTCTATGGCGCGCAAGAGGGCGACTATCTGGACGGCGCAGCGCTGGCCATGCAGACGGTCGCCTACAACCTCAACGTGCCCATTCACCACTTCGTGCTGGTGGACTTCGGCGCGTTCGTCCGCATCATCGACTTGCTGGGCGGCGTCGATGTCGAAGTGCCCTACGAAATCAACGACCCGGAGTACCCGGACATGGACTACGGCTATGAGCCGCTCTACATTCCCGCCGGCTTGCAACACTTTGACGGCGCGCTGGCCCTGAAGTACGCTCGCACGCGCCACGCCGACAGCGACTTCAACCGCGCCTATCGCCAGCAGCAGGTGCTCTTCGCCGCGCGCCAGCAGGCGACCAAGCTGGGCATCGCCGACCTGTTGCGGCGCGGGCCGGCGCTTTATCGCGAGGTGGAGCAGGGTATCCGCACCGATCTGAGCCTGGAGCAGATGCTCCGATTGACTAAGACCGTCAGCGATATCCCCGCGGCCAACATCCGCAACGAGGTGCTCGACTACGACTATGTGAGCAGTTACCGCACGCCGGCCGGGGCCTCCGTGCTGCTGCTCAACCAGGAGGCGGCCGCGCCCCTGCTGCAAAGCCTCTTCGGCAATTAATCGGGTACAATAGGCGAATTATGAATCGCCAAGAATTCAAGCAACGTCTGGAGCAAGGCCCCGTTCTGATGGACGGGGCTTTTGGCACCGTCCTCCACGGGCGCGGCGTGCCGATTGACCAATCCTTCGACGCCGTGAACCTGACCAACCCGGCGCTGGTAGCCGAAATCCACCGCGGCTACATCGACGCCGGCTCCGAATTGATCGAGACCAATACATTCGGGGCCAACCGCTTCAAGCTGACCGAGCACGGCTTGCAGCACCAGGTCGAGGCCATCAACCGCGCCGCTGTGGCCGTGGCCCGGCGGGTCATCGCCGGATCGTTCAAGGATGTCCTGCTGGCCGGCTCGGTGGGGCCGCTGGGCGCGCGCCTGGCGCCGCTCGGCCGGGTCTCGGCCGCCGAGGCGGAGGCTGCCTTTGCCGAGCAGATCGCCGCGCTGACTACGGCTGAGCCACAGGGGGTTGACCTGCTCATCATCGAGACGATGTCGGATATCAAGGAGGTCGAAGCGGCGGTCAGCGCGGCGCGCCGTGTCGCCCCCGATGTGCCGATTGTGGCCGAGATGACCTTCACGCGCGACGACAAGACGCTGCTGGGCTATCCGCCCGACGTGGCGGCGGCCGGTCTGGCGTCGCTGGACGTGGACGCCATCGGCATCAACTGTAGCGGCGGCCCGGCCCAGGTGTTGCGTCTGATCAGCATCGTGCGCCAGGTGACGCCGGAACTGCCCGTTTCAGCCTCGCCCAACGCCGGCTGGCCGGAGCAGATGCACGGCGGGCGGGTCATGTACCCGGCCACGCCCGACTACTTCGGCGACTACGCGCGGGCCTTCCAGGAGGCCGGGGTCAGTCTTATTGGCGGCTGCTGCGGCACGACCGCGGCCCACATCCGGGCTATGCGCCGCGCTCTGGACACGCCCGGCGAAAGCCCCTACGCGCTGCCTGAAGTGCGCATTGTCAGCCGGACGGAGAAGACCATTGCTGTCGTCGACCGGCCCACGCAACTGGCTCAGCACCTCAGCCGCGGGCAACTGGTGCTGACTGTCGAGATGAACCCGCCTAAGGGCGTGGCCGCCGAACGCTTGCTGGCCGGGGCGCGGATGTTGCGCGAGGCCGGAGCCAACTTCCTCAACATCGCCGATAGCCCCCTGGCCCGGATGCGCATGAGCGCCTGGGCGGCGGCCTATCTGGTGCAAAAGCAAATCGGCCTGGAGGCGGTGCTGCATTTCCCAACCCGCGGCCGGAACTTGCTGCGCATCCAGGGCGACCTGCTGGCGGCGCACGCGATGGGCATCCGCAACCTGTTCGTGACGATGGGCGACCCGACGCGCATCGGCGACTACCCGGAGGCGATGGACAGCTATGACATCGTGCCGACGGGTTTGATCGAGCTTATCAAGAAGCAGTTCAACCAGGGGCTTGACAAGGCCGGCCTATCCATTGACCAGCCGACGACGTTTGTGGTCGGTTGCGCTCTCAGCCTGACGCCGAAAGATGTGGGGGCGGAGTTGAGACTGCTGCGCAAGAAGGTGGAGCACGGGGCCGACTTCGCCCTGACGCAGCCCGTCTTCGACGCCCAGGTGGCGCTCAACTTCCTCGACGCCTATGAGCAGGCGTACGGCGAACCGCCGCCGCCCATCCTGGCCGGTCTGAAACCGCTTTACAACAGCCGCAACGCCGAGTTTTTGCACCACGAAGTGCCGGGCATCTACATCCCCGAAGAACAGCGGGAGCGGATGCGGCAGGCGGAACGGCCGCAGGCGGAAGGCGTGCGCATCGCTCAGGAGATCGCCGCCGCGCTCCGGCCGCGCGTTCAGGGTTTCTACATCATGCCCGCCTTCGGTCGTTACGATCTGGTGGCCGACGTCCTGGATATGTTTGGTGAATAGGGGTCAGGTTCTAGGGACTAGGTTCTAGGGAAGAGCGCTCTTCCCTAGAACCTAGCCCCTGGCTCCCAGTCCCTATCTGCCGCGCCAGGTTGGACAGGAGAAGCGCAAAGAGGATGCTTGTCTGCCAATTGCTGCTCAGCCAGAGCATGGTGTCGAAGGTGTTGGCGACGAGCATGGCGACCCAGGGCGCGAGTTGCGCCGCGGGGTAGGTGAAGTAGAAGTCCCGGCCGCCCGGTTCCTTGGCCTGGCGACCGCGCAGTAGCAGCCAGAACGGGGCCAGCATCAGCCACAGCCAGAACAGCAGCCCGGGCAATCCCAACTCGGCCATTACCAGCAGACCCACGTTGTGCACGCGCGCCGCGTCCGGGTCGAGTCGCTGGGCCGCGTCGATGTAATAGCCCAGTCCCACCCCGGTCAGCGGGGCGTCGCGGATGACCTGGATGGCCAGGGCGGCGTCGTGCAGCCGCTGGTCGATGGATTGGGCCTCAATGGGCGTGTCCAGGGCGAAAAAGCGGCTGAAGACCAGGTCGCGGTAGAGGAAGAGCAGCAGCAACACCGGCGTGAGAGCCAGCAGCCAGCGCCACCGGCTCTTGCCCTGAGCGACGGTCGGGATGCGCGTTTGCTGGCTGCGGCCCAGCCGGGCCAGCAGCCACCACGCGGCCAGACCCGCCGCCAACGCCAACCACGACCCCCGCGAGAAGCTGAGCAGCAGTCCGGCCAGCCCCAACAACACGGCGGCGATCAGCCCGGCGCGAACCCAGCCCCGGCTGCGCGGCAACGAGGGCAGCAGGAGCAGTAGCACGGCCGTCAGCAGGCCGCCCAGCAGGTTGGGATGGGCGGTCAGCCCGTAGGCGCGCAACCACGGCTGCCCGCGCGCCCACAGCACCGAGTTGCCTTCGAACGCCGGATGGAGCGGCAACTCCCCCAGGAACAGTAGCCCCAGATCGCGCTGCAAAAGAAACTGGCCGATGGCGACGACGCCCTGGATGATCAAAATCACCGCCAGGGGCAGCGCCAGACGCGGCCGTTCGTTGAGGACGAACAGATAGACCAGCCAGGCCAGCCCGTACATGCCGACGTGCAGGAAGGCCAGCCTGAAGTTGTCCAGGTCGATGTGCAGCAGGCCGACGATGGTCAGGCCGAGCAGCGGCGCGACGAGGGCCGTCGGCCCCCAGCGCCACGGACGGCGCGCCAGCAAACGCGAGAGCGCAGCGCACAGGACGGCGATGACCGGCAGAAAGTTGGCCACGCCCACTTCCATCGGCGCGCCGGCCAGCTTGTCGTAGCCCCACAGCGGCAGCCAGGCGAACGGCCCGTACCGCCATGACGGGGTGATGAGGCTGAACACGAGGAACAGCCCGAAGGCGATCTCCCCGATGAGATCAAGCCACTGGCTGACGGCAGAGTATGTCCGAGCGGGCCGAGCAGGGGGGCGGGGGGGCAGGGGAGCGGGGGAGAGCGCATCGTCTATCGACGGTTCTTTGCCCCCCTGCGCCCCTGCGCCCCTGCTCCCCCGCATCTTCAACCTACTCACCCAAAACCTGTCGATAAATCGCTACCGTCTCGGCCGCCGCCCGCTCCCAGGAGTAAAGCTGGGCCTGTTGCAGCGCGCGCTGGCTCAGGCATTGGCGGAGGGCCGGATCGCTGAACAGTTGCTCCAGCCCGTCGGCGATGCCTTCCAGGCTG
>NZ_JAYRVJ010000701.1:0-8449 GCF_041918635.1 Promineifilum sp. (SeqCode) | reverse complement strand
CTCGTCGGCCCCCAGGAGATCAAGGGCGCCACGGAGGTCTTACCGTTCGATCCCACGGCCATCGCGCCCGGCGGGGCGGCCACCGGCGGCTTGTGTGACGCATCGACCATCGTGCCGGGGACGCACCGCTGCGTCCTGGACAGCGGCGGCTTGGCCGAGCCGTGCTTCACCAGCGGCGGTTTGCTCCTCTGCAGCCCAGACCCCGTGGCCGGCGCGGTGAAGGCGCTGGTCAACCCGGCCGCGCCGCCGCCGACGTTGATCCCGCCTTCAGTCGATCAACTCGTGCCGTTCTTCGTCGAACTGGATGGCGGGCGCACCTGCGCCATCCGTACCGGCGTCGAGCCGGTGTTGATCGGCGGCGCGCCGGCGCTGTTCGACTGCGACACGCCCTACACCTACATCGTGCGCTTCGACAAGTCTGCGCCCACCTGGCGGGCGGCGCTGGTCGCGCTGGACCCGGCCACCGGCCAGACGCCGGGCGGGGAGACGTTGGTCAACGTGCTGCGCGCCTGGGTTCCTTAGGGGTGGGTTACAACGTCACTACCTCACATGGGCGTCAAAGAAGTCGGCTGTCCGGTTGATCATCTCAGTCCAGCCCTGCCCGTAGAACATGTGCCCCTGTCCTTCATAGATGAATAGCTCGGCCGGCTTGCCCGCCGCCTGGAAGGCCGCGTGCAGCTTGGCCGACCACTCCGGCGGCGTGGCGTTGAGTTCCTGGCCGTCGGCCGCGCCGATGTGGATCTGCACCGGCGCGGTCACGTTATCCAGATGGTAGATGGGCGCGATCTGTTGCAGCATGGCCGGGTCGGCCGCGGCGGCCAGGTAGGCGGCCACGATCTCCGGCGGCAGATCGGCGGGGATGGCCTCGGCCGGGTTGCAAGACGTGGTGGCCTGCGACTCGCCCGGCAGGCAGCCGCGCCCCCAGCGGGCGACCAGGTCGGCGTCGTCGCCGCTGTTGGGCGCGTAGAGCACGCCCGCCCGCACGCGCGGGTCGATGGTCATTACCTTGGTCGTGATGCCGCCGCCCATCGAGTGTCCCCACATCCCCACCCGGTTTGGGTCGGCTTGCGGCACGGACGGGAGCGAACTGACCAGGTTCAGCACGTCGGCCACCAGCCCGGTGTGGAACAGGCTCGGCCCCCAGTCCGACTCGCCCCAGGTGCGATAGTCGGGGGCAATGGTCAGATAGCCGCGGCCGTTGAGGTACTCGGCGGCCATCCACGTGCCCGACCCGGCCCAGTAGTTGCCCCGGTCGTGATAGCCGTGGTTGAGGATGATGACCGGGAAAGGGCCATCGCCGGGCGGAATTTGCATGATGCCGGTGATGCGCAGGCCGTCGCTGGGGTAGGCGATGTAATAGCGGGTGTAGGTCGCGGTCGTCTCCAGCGCGCGCAGCATCTCGATGGAGCCGCCGGGGTAGGCGCGGGCGCGCAGGCCGTCGATGGTGACGGCCGCCAGGGGGTGCGGGGTGGGCGAGGGGGCCGGCGTCGCGGTCGCCGTCGGGGGTGGCGTCGCACTGGGCGACAGCGTCGGGGCGGCTGTAGCCGGGAGGGTGATGAGGGGTGTGGGCACGACGAGAGGCGGGGTGGCCGGCGGCGTGGCCGTGGGCGGCTGACCGCCCGTGGGGCCGGCCGTGGCGACGGGCATAGCCGCCGGCAGCGCCGGCGTGGGCAGCATACTTGCCGCCGGGGGCAGCGTGCAGCCAGAAAGGAACGCCAGGAAAACGATGAGTATCAGGGGCAATCTTTGGAAACGCATCGCGCGTATGCTATCGCCAATGCGGGGGGAGGGGCAAATTGTCTTGTAGCGCGGGTTGGTAACCCGCGTTTTCCGTCTACCTGGAATGCGGGTTACCAACCCGCGTTACAACGGCCGCGCCACGAAGAAGCCACGCACTTCCTGCCCACCAGGGTACGTCGTCGCCGGGCACAGGCCGAAGCCCAGCGCCCGCCACATGGGGATGGCCTCCACCTTGTCCGCGGAGCTCCAGGCGCGCAGTTGGTAGGCCCCATGCGTTCGGGCGCGCGCCGCGGCCAACTCCACCAAGCGAGCGGCGATTCCCTGGCGGCGGAAGGCGGGCCGAACCTCGATGATGTCGATGTAGGCTTCGACGGTGGGGGGCAACGGCGCCGGCAGGTCGCGCCAGACGACGGCGATCAGCCCCACCGGCTCATTGCCGGCCAGTGCGAGAATGGAGAAGCCGTCATCCAGGTGCATGTGCCGGGCGGCCAGTTGGCCCCACTCCCGGCCGATGCGCTCCCGCCACGCTTCGTCGGCGTCCGTGTACGTGATTGGCGTCATGATTGCAGCGCGTCCACCGCCCGTACCAGGTGCAGCACCCGGTCGCCCAGCAAGTGGACGATGGCGCGGTGAAAGGCGTAGGCCGCAGCCGGGTCTTCCGCTTCGATCCGGGCCAGTTCTGACTGCGAGAGCGCGTAGACTACACTCGGCCGGTCGGCGACGACGGCCGCGCTGCGCTGCGTGCCCAGGTAGAAGCCCAGTTCGCCCACGACGTAGCCGCCGCGCATCGTCTGGAGGCGCACCGGTTCCCGCTCCGGCGATTCGAGTTGAGCAGTCAGTTGGCCCGACTCGATCAGGAATAGCCGGTCGGGCGCGTCGCCCTGGCGGATCAAGTGTTCGCCCGCCGTCACTTCGCGCCGTTCTAAATAGGGCAGCAGCCGGTCCACCGCGTCGCCGGGGATAAGCGTCCGCAGGTGGTCAGCCAGCGTGCGCTCGACCGGATCGCCTTCGGCCAGGGTGCACAACTGATCCTCGCACCATTCAACGGCCCGGTCGAGGTCGGCGGCGAAGCGGAGCGCGTCCTCCTCCTCGCGTATCCCACCCTGATCAAACTGCCACCGCAGCGCCGGCGACAAACCCGCCAGCACCAGGGTGAATCCTCTGTCGCGCCCCAGTTGGTGCATCTTATCAAAACTGAGCAGCGCGGTGGAGTCCAGGCCGATGACCTGGCGAAAGTCGAGGGCGACGTAGCGCGTTGGCGTGGCGCGGACGCGGGCGCGTACTTTTTCGAGCAGGCCATAGGCCGTGCCGAAGAAGATGAAACCCTGGAGTTGCAGGAAGTAAGCCTGTTTGCCCAGCGCCTCCAGCATGGCTCTATCCTCAGCGCTGCGCGTTACCCGGCTGCGAAAGGTCAGGCCGTCCAGTTCGTGCTTGATGACGCTGCTGCGGCTGTAGCTGACGACGAACATGACGACCGCGGCGATGATGCCAACGGCGACGCCCTGCAAGAAGCCGGCCGTGGCGATGATGATCAGGATCATCAGGACAATGAAATAGTCGATCCACGGTAGGCGCTTCCAGGCGGCGACGACCCACTCCCACAGGAAGGAGACTCCCAGATAGACGAGCAACGCACCGAACACCAGCTTGGGCACCACGGCCAGCGCCGCGCCGCCGGCAACCAGGACGAGGCCGCAGACGGCGGCGGCGAACACGCCCGTCAACCGGCTGTTCGCGCCGGCCCGCGCGTTGAGGGTGGACAATCCGAGTTGCTGGTAGCCCGTCAGCCCGCCGCCCAGCGCGGCCACGACGTTGGCCCAGCCGGCGGCGCGCATCTCGCGATTGAGGTCTACATCGCGGCGCAGCATGAGTTCCAGGCCACTGGCGTTCAGCAGCAGGGCGATGGCGCTGATGGCGACGGCGGCGACTATGCTGGGCAGTTGCGCGCCGATGACCGCCCACTGCACCCGGCCCAACTCGGCCGGGCTGATGGACTGCCACATGCGCCCTTCCGGGAAAGGGCCGAGCAGCCAGCCCGCCGCGCCCAACTCGGCCACGGACGCGCCCAGGAGGGCGGCGACGAGATAGAACAGGGCGATGATGGCGATGATCATGCCCGGCAGGAACAGGTAGTGGCGAATGCGGTTGGAGAGGGCCACCATGAGGATGCCAGCCACCAGGCCCGGCAGCCAATAGGCCAACGTGCGCACCTCCACCAGCGCGGCCAGGTTGCCAGGCGAAAACGGCACGTCGGTCATGGTGCTCAGGCCGCCGATCAGCAGCAGCCATCCGGTTCCGGCCAGAAAGCCGCCGGCTACCGGGTAGGGCAGGAAGCGCACCAGTCCGGCCAGCTTGAACGTGCCCAAGAGTAGCAGGAACAAACCGGTAACCAGCGTCGTCAGCGCCACAACGACGGCGACCGTGGCGAAGCGCGCCTCCGCGCCCACTACCGTGGCGGCGACGGTCGCCGCGGCGACGGCGACAATAGCCGACGGCGCGTCCTGATTGCCGCCGATCATGGTGGGGAGGGAGGACAGAATGGCAACTACGAGCAGACTGATCGTGCCCGAGAACAAGGCCATGCCGATGCCGCGCGAGAGATGGGCGCGCAGTTCCCCCTCGAAGATCAGCGCGGCGAACGAAGCGGACAGGGCGATCTCCACAATGCCGATAATCGTCCCAAGCAGCAGCGACGGGAGCAGGCGCGCCGGGCTGAGGCCGGCCCGCGCGCCGGCCATCCACCCAGCTTTTGTCGAACCAGGCTCGAGCGCCACCGCCAACTTCTCCCTGGCTCCCGACCAACTGTGCAAGTAGGTATCAGCGCGATCCGCGGATTCGTTGCGCGTTTATGAGGAAGTCGGACAATTATGGCGAAATCGCTGGAGAAGACAAACGCGCAGCAGCTAAAGACCTGACAGGTGGGCGGCTCTAGAGTTCGTTCCGGTCAGCGTACTATAGCCGCCCACCTGTCAGGTCTAAGCGCTGGGAGTAAACATGGTAGAACAATCGCGGCCCTTTTTATACCTGCTGATCGGGCTGGCCTGCGTCTTCATTATCATCGCCGGTATCCAGAACCTGGCCTTCATCCTGAATCCCATTCTGCTGTCCGTCGTCATCACGCTCACGGTTCTGCCATTGCCGGAACAGTTCTCGAAGCGTGGTGTGCCCGGCTGGCTGTCGCTGGTGCTGACGTTTGTGGTGGTGCTGAGCGTCATCGGCCTGGTGCTGTTCCTGGTCTTCATCGGCCTGGCGCAAGTGAGCGAGCGGCTGCCGGCCATTCAGGCCACCCTGGCCGAGTCGCTGGCCGCCGAACAGACGGCCGAGCTTACGCCCGACTCGGTCGTCACCTTTATTAGCATCTCCCTGAACGACCTCAGCAACGCCATCACCTCGCTGATCGCCAGCGAACGCCTGGCAAATGTGGCTACGGCGCTGCTTCGCACGCTGTTGATCGGCGTCTCTCAGGCGTTTTTGGTGCTGCTCATCTTCGCCTTCATGTTGAGTTCGGCGCTGGCCTTGCCCAGTAGCAGCCGCCTCGGTCTGCGCACCGACCATCCCATGCTCCACCAAGCGGCCAACCTGACGGTGGATGTGCGTCGCTACGTCACGTTGACGACCTTCATCAACCTGCTGGCCGCTATCGGTAACACCATCTTGCTGTTGATTCTGGGTGTCGATCTGGCCTTGCTCTGGGGCCTTTTGTCCTGGTTCATGGGTTACATTCCGGCTGTTGGCTTCTGGGTTGCCATGATCCCGCCGCTCATCCTGGCCTACGTCGAACACGGCTTCACGAGCGCGCTGATCGTCTTCCTCGGCTACACGCTCATCAACGGCACAGTGGAGAACCTCGTCAAGCCGCGCATGATGGGCCAACAGCTCAAGATTTCACCGGTGGTGGTCGTCATCTCGCTCTTCGTCTGGGGCTGGCTGCTCGGCGCGGTGGGGGCCATCCTGTCCACCCCGCTAACCCTGCTCATCCTGAGCATTCTGGAGGCGTTCGACAGCACGCGGTGGATCGCCATTCTGCTGCGCGCCAACGGTGGCGAGGAGCCGGGCGCGGAAGGGGAACGGCAGGCGGCCGTTGGCCGTGTCCGTGGCGTGTGGGATCGGGTGGTGACGACGATGCGGGGCGGGCCGCCCGTGGCCGATTGAAGAAGAAAGTAGGGGCAGACCTGCGTGTCTGCCCCAGAGCGCATACGCTGCCCCAGGGCGCATACACTGTCCCAGGGCGCATACCGCTGCCTCAGGGCGCATACACTGCCCCAGGGCGCATACACTGCCCCAGGACGCATACGCTGTCCCAGAGCGCATACACGCAGGTGCGCCCCTACTCGCGCTCGATAGCCACGGCGCGCGCCCGGTCGACCAGGGCGTCGAGCCGTTCGAGGAGACTGCCGACCTCTAGTGGGGTGGGTGACTCGCCATTGACCTGCGCGCTGTAAGCAGTCTGTACCTGAGCAAGCCTTTCTTCCAGACTTTCGATCTGGATGGGCGGGGCGGCGGGGCGCTGCATGACGCGGGCGAAGTGGCTGATCGATATCTGGAGCAACACGGCCAGCGGCGGGGCGATGACGAAGCCGATCAGGCCATAGGCGTCGACCATCAACAGCACCAGAAGCACGATGAGCAGCCCGCTGAACTCGTTGCGCTGGAAGAAGCGCGGCTCGATGACGAACTCCAGAAAGGCCATGACGACGCCGGTGATGAGCACGGCCGACAGCGCCAATTCCAGCCCGCCGGACGAAGCCAATCCGAAGATGAATGACAACCCCACGGCGAAGACGAAGCCGGCTATCGGGACGAGCCAGGCCACACCGGCCAGCAGCGCCGTTAGCAGCGGATAGTCCAGTCCCAACACGCTAAAGGCAAGGGCCAGCATGATGACCGCCAGCAGCGCCTGCACGAACTCGCTGCGCAAGTAGGCGCCCATGCTCGTCTCCGTCTGCTGGTAGATGGTGCGGGCCTGGACGCGCTGGTTGGCCGGCAGCAGCGAGAGCCACAACCGCTCGAAATGGGCGCGGTCGGAACTCCAGTAGAGACTGAGGACAACAATGATGAGGACGGAGGCCAGGACGCCAACCACGCTCTGCGCCGCGCCAAAGAGCAGTTGCACAATAGCCAGACCCGATTGCCCCGTCATCGTCTCCGCCAATTGATCCGGCGCAGGCAGCCGCGCCACAATCGCCTCTTGCAATCCTGTGCCCGCCTCCCAGCGCTGGTAGGTCGATTCGTACAGGACGACCAGGTAGTTGCTGAGCAATTGGAGTTCGTCCAGCAGCGGGCCGCTCGCGAAGTAGAGGCCGGCCCCTAGCGCGCCGATGAGCAAGAGATAGATAAGAACCCGCGCCAGCGTGGCGGGCATGCCGCGCTCGATGAGGGCGTCGATGGAGGGACGCAGCGCCGCGGCCACCATCAGCGAGAGCGCCAGCAAGATGAAGATGCTGCGGAACTGCCACAGCAGGATGAGGACGGCTATCGTTGCCGCCACGATCAGGGTGTAAGTCGCCAGCCGTCTCATCTTGCCTCCGCCGGTTCGGCCGGGAAGGGCTGTTCGGCGTCCTCCGCCCGGTAGTAGGCCAGCAGTTTATCCAAATCGAGGGCGATGGCCTCAATAGTGTCCTCCAGGTAGGCGCCCTCGCCGCCCGGATCGTCCGGCGTCGCTTCTTTCTTGCGCACTGTCTTGCGCACGTCGTCGATGAGCTCCTGAGCGTCGTAGCGCAGCCGGCTAAGGAGGTCGCGCTCTACAGCGCTTTCGGCCTGCAATCCACCGCTGGACATGTAGCGATCGAGCAGCAGTTGGATGATGGCGGCCAGCGGTAGAGCGATGAGCGCGCCCAGCACGCCGAATAGCGTGCCGAAGGCGGTCAGCGCCACCAACGTCACCAGTGGGCGCAGACCCAGTGCGCGCTTCATCACCCGCGGTCCAAAGACGTTGGATTCCAGCTGGTGGATGACCAGTGAGGCGATGATGACCCACAGGATGGTCAGCGGCGACACGGTGGTGGCGATGATGATGGAGGGCACGGCCCCGATGAGCGGCCCGATGACCGGGATAACCTCCATGACGCCCACGAAGAGAGCCAGTACCAGAGCGTAGGGCAGGCCGATGAGCAAGTAGGCGGCCAGACTGAGGCCGCCGATGATCACGCTCAATACCAACTGGCCGCTCACGTAACTGCCGACGCGCTGCTCTATCTCCACGATCAGGTCGCGGGCCGCATCGCGCCGGTTGATGGGCAGCAGCAGGATGAACGAGTACTTGATGCGCTCGGATTCGATTGTCCAGAAGAAGGCAATAAAGAAGATGGCGATGATCTTGTAGAGGCTGTTCGCGCCCAGGCTCAGATAGCCCCATACTTGCTGGAAGGGGGAAGTCGTCACCTGGACGCCCGCCTCGTTCGGCGCGGGTGTTGGCGTCGGCGCGCTGGGCGAGAGGCCCGGTTGCGCGGGCAGCGCCTCGGCCAGCCGGCGCAGGAACAGATTCGACGCTCCGGCCAGCCGCTCGCGCAGTCCGGCATAAACCCCTGTCAACTGCTCGCCGATGGTCGCTGCCTGGTCGGCCAGCAGCGGGGCGACAAAGCGCAAGAACAGCCCCAGGACAATCAGCATGAGGCCGAAGATGAGCAGCACGGACAGGGCCGGCGACAGACCGCGCTGTCGCAGCCATTGCACCACCGGCCGCAGGGCGGTGCTTATGATGATACCGGCG